>JACRBK010000706.1 GCA_016234525.1 Chloroflexota bacterium | reverse complement strand
TCTTCCGCCTGCCGTTTTTCCATGCGCAGAAGTTTGTCCTCCAGCGCCTTGACGATGGCTGGACCCAGGCGAGCCAGCCGATCCTTGAGCAGATAGTCCGCTGCCCCGCGCTTGATACATTCTACTGCCGCTTCTTCGCTGATAGTGCCGGTGACGACAATAAACGGAATATCTAAACCGCTCTGCTGTAATTCGTGCAGGGCTTGTAACGCATTAAACTGGGGTAATGAGTAATCGGCCAAAATGACGTGTAGATCGGTGTGGAGTTTCGCCAGATAGTCCGCAGATGTTTCAACCCGGCACCATTCGGGATCAAATCCGGACTCGCGTAGTTGATCCAGCACGAGTTCCGCGTCGTTGGGCTGGTCTTCGAGAATCAACACTCGGAGGGGTTGAAGTGCGGACATGATGGTCTCCATTAACTGATCAACATACAGTTATAACTTTGGCGATTGGTTGAGCAAAAGCCAATAAAAGCCCAGATGGCGAACGGCATCGGTGAAATGCTCAAAGTCAACCGGCTTAACGATATAACTATTGACCCCCAGATTATAACTCGCGGCAATGTCGCGTTCCTCTTGCGAAGAGGTGAGGATAACCACCGGGGTTGTCTTAGTAAGGGGGTCACCCCGGATACGCTGCAAGACTTCCAACCCATTGACTTTAGGCAGTTTCAGATCGAGCAGAATCAGCCGGGGATTATGAATGGTCCGCTGAGCATACGCCCCCTGGCAGAAAATGAAATCGAGTGCTTCCGCGCCGTCATGGACAACATGGATATAGTCTGCCAGTTTATGCTCGCGAAGCGCATCCAGCGCCAATTCAACGTCGTTGGGATTATCTTCGACCAGCAAAATCTCAATATTATTCTCATTCATGAACAGGCTCTCCCTCGACCATAAAATAAAATGTCGCTCCCTGATCGACTTGAGACTCAGCCCACACCCGCCCGCCATGTCGATAGACAATCCGTTGTACAATCGCCAGCCCGACACCGGTCCCCTCAAACTCTTCGGCCCGGTGAAGGCGTTGGAATACACCGAAGAGTTTATCTGAATACTGCATGTCGAAGCCAACTCCATTATCTTTGACGAAATAAATAGGCTTTCCGTCAGGTTGTAAGACGCCCGCTTCAATCTGCGCGACCTCGCGCGGGCGGGTGAATTTCAGGGCGTTAGATAGTAGATTCACGAATACTTGTTTTAGCAGCGCAGGATCCGCCTGGCAGTCGGGCATCTCACCTATAGTGATTTCGACCTGCCGGTTTTCACGTTCATGACTGAGTTCTTCAAAGACAACACGGGCCAGATGAGACGGTGAAACCATACGTTTTTGAATAGGCTGGCGGCCCAGGCGTGAAAACGCGAGCAAATCATCGATCAAGCGCCCCATCTGCTGCGCGCTGTCACGCACGGATTGTAACCGGCGTTGGCCCTCATCCGGCAGCAGCGGCGCATAATCTCGAAGCACTATACGCGAGAAACCATCAATAGCCCGCAGAGGCGCGCGTAGATCATGGGAGACAGAATAGGAAAAGGCTTCGAGTTCTTTGTTAGCCGCTTCAAGCTGCTCGGTGCGCTGTCGCAGCGCTTCCTCGCCATGTTTGCGCTCGGTGTGGTTAATTATCGTCGAGCGGCTTGACAAATAACGGCCTTCCTGATCAACAATAGCCGTTGCGCTCAACAAAACAGACAGGATAGTGCTATCTTTACGCAGCATATCGAATTCAAGATCACTGACCCAGCCGCGTGCTTTAAAAACAGGGAAGTTCTTCTGGAAGGTCTGAACACTGGTAGGAGTGAGAAGATCGGGGAACCTAACCTTGCCAATCATCTCCTCGCGCGTATAGCCCAACCACGCTAATTCTGTATCATTGACACGCTCAAATACACCATTAGCGTCCAGCGAATGATAACCGCACGGCGCGTTGTTGTAGAGATCGCTCAACTCGGCGGTGCGTTCGATCACACGCTGCTCCAATTCAGCCGCATAACGCTGCACCTGCTCATACAAGCGTGCGTTTTGTACTGCAATAGCAAGCTGGTCAGCAATGGTCGCCAGAATATGCTGATCCTCTTCGGAGAAGGCTGACGGCTCTCGGCTGGCTGCCGTCAGGACACCCACGATCTGGGTCTGAATAATGAGCGGCAGCAGCAGGCGCGACCGAAGACCTTCGCGCTGTAAAGGTGCTGTTTCGACCCAGTTTCCCCGTTCACCGATCTCATTTTCTAGGAATGGAACACGGTTAGTCACCAGCCAGCCTACCGCTGATCCTTTCACTGGCATCCATTCCCCTGGCAAAATCACGGGCTGGTAATGGGTCCATTGGCGGACTACCTGCCATTGATCTTGTGCTTCATTTACGAGCAAAAGAGAGGTCCGGTCTAGCGGCACCAGCGCCACCAGTTCTTTTACAAAGTTATCGTAGACCAGAGCGATCTCAAGGTTGGAAGAAATGATGCGGTCGAGGCGGTTGATAGCGGCCAGTCGCTCAGCATAACGGCGCAGCGAGCCTTCTGCTTGCTTGCGGTCGGTGATGTCAACAGAAAGAATGACAATCCCTTCCGGCACAGAATATATCCTTAGTTCGAACCACCCCATACTGCCGTCCGGAAACATGAACTTGTTTTCCATGGATTGCGGCACATGTTCTTCCATCGTGCGCTGGATGACCGCAAAGACGGCTGTGGATTCGATGCCGGGCCACATATCCATATATTTCTTGCCCAGCAGTTCTTCTTTGGGACGGCGGTTGTGTTTGTCTGCCACATCGTTGAGATACAAATACCGCCAATCAGACCCGATGATCTGGCATCCTTCGAGCATAGCATCCAGAGTATGATGATACCGTTCCCCGCTCGCGCGCAAGGCTGCTTCAGTCCGCTTGCGCTCGGTGACTTCTTCAGCCAATTCGTCGCGCGATACAGTGGTCATCTTGAGCGCTTCGACCATTTGATCGAACGCCCGTGAAAGCTGGCCGATTTCGTCTTTTGACGCCGTGCCAACCCGATAATTCAGGTTACCCTGGCCGATCTCTTGGGTACCTTTGGCCAATCGCTGCACCGGGATGGTGATAGTACGGGCGAAAAACACTCCTATCACCATAACACTCACGCCAATGATTAGCCCGATTAACAGAATTTTGTTGCGCAGGCTGACAATAGGTGCCAGGGCCTCACTCTCGTCCATCTCGGTCACAATGCACAACTTACGCTCTGGAATCCACCGGTAAGCCCCGATAACGGGCACCCCCCAGTAATTATCATAAAACCGATTTCCATTATGGTGAGCCAGACAGTCGGTCACGCCGTCGGTATCTACAGCTATTTTCAGGCTGGAATCAGGCTCAGAAAAATTTTTAGTAATTATAAAATTGAATGTATTAACCAGATACGTCTCTTCGCTCACGCGCAGGCCAGTACGCCGGGTCATGATGTCGGATAAGCCGGACAAATTTAGA
>JACRBK010000708.1 GCA_016234525.1 Chloroflexota bacterium | reverse complement strand
GCTCATCCAACACCGCCGATCAGGAAACTGCGGCCCCCGATCAACCCGTGCAGGAAACGGTGATCGTACCGTTCGATGAGGTCAATCCAACCCTGACTCGTAACGAGTATCGTGGGCAGGTGCGGCTGTTTATCGAAGGGACCGGACAGGCCGCCGGGACCGCTTACAGCGATGCCTTTTACCTGTACACCGACCATTAATGCCGCCCGCTCGAAATCCCTCAGACGGCTATGTTTGATCTGGAAATCGACGGGCAGCGGGCAATTGTGTCGTTGGGATTGCAGGGCAGTCCGCCCCCCTTTGCGCGTGAAGATCACCTTTACCCGGTGATCTATGACGTAGGGGCGGACGCTCGCCCTATCGCTTTTCGTATCTCTGATAATACGGTCAACGACAATACCGGCGAATTCAAGATTGAGGTGGTGCAGCTCGAATAGGCTGCACCACTACCTGATCGACGCGCCGCCCATCCATCGCGGTCACCTCAAACCGGCAGCCATTCCACTCGAACGTCTCACCGGGGGCAGGGATTTTGCCTATCTGGTGCATCACAAAACCGCCTACCGTCTGGTAAGTGCTGCGATTTTCGCCCGGCAGTTGATCCAGATGAAGCAGCGCCCTGAAATCCTCTACCGGCATTAGCCCGCTGATTACCCATGCCTGATCCTCGCGCTGCACTGCGTTCGGCTGATTCTGCCCGCCGCGCTGCGGGATGTTCCCCACCAGAGCTTCGAGGATGTCGTGTTTGGTGATCACCCCCTGCACGCCGCCATGTTCGTCGATAACAACAATCAAGTTCTCATGATGACGTTTGAACATGTCTAGCGCATCCACCACGCTGGCCGATTCAGGGATAAAAAAAGGGCGGCGTTTGGCATGATCATAGGGTTTTTCGGTGGCAAAGCTCAATAACACATCGTGCGTATTCACCACACCCAGCACATGATCCAGCCCGCCCGCACATAACAGCAGCGCCGGGTGGGTGGCAGCAGCCACCTTGTTTAATGTTTCCTCGTGCGTGTCTTGCTGGTCGAGCCAGATGATCTCGGTATGGGGAGTCATGAGAGCACTCACGCGGCGATCATCCAGCCGGAAAACACGGTCAACCATCGCCTGTTCGGTTGCTTCAAATACTCCGGCGGCGGTCCCCTCATGGATCAACAGGCGAATCTCCTCTACGGTGATCGGCGGGCTGTCGTCAGGGCGCGTGCCAAACAGGCGCAGCAGGCCGTTAGTGGAAAAACTCAGCAGGCGCACCACCGGATACGCTACCAACGACAGCCGCCACATCGGGCGGGCCACCAGCGCCGCGATCCGTTCTGGATTTTGCAGCGCCAGCCGCTTGGGAACCAGTTCACCGATCACCAGCGAAAAATAGGTGATCATCAACACGACCAGACCCAGCCCGACTGACTCACCGTGCGGGGCGATCCAGCCTATGTGGTTGAATTGTTCACCCAGCAGTTCGGCCAATCTCGCGCCGCCAAACGCCCCCGCCAGCACGCCCACCAGCGTGATCCCAACCTGAACGGTAGAGAGAAACTGGTTTGGCTCCTCAGACAGTTGCAAGGCAAACCGCGCCCCGGCGCTGCCCTTATTGGCCTGTTCTTGAAGCCGGGCTTTGCGCGCCGACACCACCGCCATTTCGGACATAGAAAACAGGCCGTTAATCAAAATGAGAACGAACAGAAAAATAACTTCGGTTAAAACAGTAGTCATGTCACCCATTTTTTGTGTGGTCCAACAATCGGAACTGCGACATAGCCGAGGGTGCCGCGTCTCCGCAGCTTGAATAGACTTGCACGGCGGCGGGGTCTTCGGCCAGGGTGAGCACAAACTCGCGCTGACCGGCGGCGGCAAAACGCACGATCCACTGCTGATCCGCGCCGCGTTCTTCCCCGATCAGCCGCACCGGTTCCGCTGCGCCTATCCCGGTTTTGGCGCGCAGAAAATATTCCGCAACCTGCCCAACTTTGGAATAACAGGATCGGCCTCGATAATGATCGGGAACCACCCGCCCGGCGCGGTGAGCGTCGATCACCGCCTGGGCTGATTGGGGATCGAGCCGCCCGTAATACAGACCGTCGGGCAGAATCACCATGTTTCCCGCGAAACGATGTCCGGCGACATGCGACGTTTGCCACACCGACGCCCCAGCCTGCTGGATGATATGTTCATAGATCGGGACGCCGTTCTGCGCGCAGCAGCGATCCCGCCGCCCGTGTGTACAAACCAACATCAGCGGCTCGTTCCGCCGATTCTTCTCAAAGGCCGGATCACCCGCGCAGATCGCCGCCAGATCGAGCGCCAGCAGATCGTCATAACTCGATAGGTGAAATTCATATAACACCGGGGAATCGTCACGGCTGAGCGCCACAAAAAAAGCGATGTCCCCTGGCGGAGCCAGGCGCGGTTTGTGCTTGATCACCTGGATACGCGGCTGTGGCACGCCCACGCTGTGCCGCATGACATGATCTTTGACCGGCTGGGGCAGATCGCTGTTTTCAAACGCTTCTGGCTCCCACCGCCCCTCATATTCCAACAAAAACCACGTTTTGACTGTCGAGGCCGTTCCAAAAAGCTGTTCGGCGGCTTGTGACGAAAATTGAGAACATAGGAGTGCTGCTGTGTCTGTCATGAGATGTCCTTATGCAAATTTCGCCGATCCCTAAATGCCTTTGGCCTGTTTTTTAGCCCCACCCCTTAGATCCCGTCCCCACTGCGCTTTGCTAGTAGAGAGGGGGAAAATCACACTGCGGTAGGGGACAAGACCGCTCTTGCTGAATGCTGACGGCTGAAAGCTGACAGCTACTCGTCGGCGGTGCTCTGACCTAACAACCGTTTGATCGATCCAACGGCTGAAAACTGCCGCATATAAGCTAAATTTTCCGGCACAAAAGGGCGCGGTGTGATATTAAATACATCGGTCAGGGCATTTTGCGCGACGGTGTTTTCTACCTTGAGCATGTCGAGCAGGCTGATCGTCACCGGGGGATGCGGCAGCGCGATCTGCATCAGCCAGATCAGTGGGCGCAGCAGCGGAACCGGGACATTGATCATCAGGCGGCGCGTCTGGAGCGAACGCAGCACCCGCGCCACGATCTCACGGTAAGTCAGCACTTCCGGCCCGCCTAACGCATATTCCCGCCCAATCGTGGCCGGATCATCCAGGCAGCGCGCCGCCGCTTCGACCACATCCCCGACCCACACCAACTGAAACTTCGCCTGACCATCGCCTACAATCGGGAAAATCAACGGGGTGAGTTTGATCAGCCGCGCCTGCACATTGGCGAATTCATCCTGCGGCCCCCAGATCACCGAGGGACGGAGCGCCGTCCAGTCCAGCCCGGACGCGGCGACAACATCCTGAGCGCGGCCTTTGCTCGCCAGAAAACGATAGGGGGAAGCGCTGTCGGCCCCGTTCTGGCTCATATTGATCAAACGGCGCACACCTGCCGCTTTCATCGCCTCTACCAGATGAACCGTCCCCTGGATGTTGATGCGCTCGTAGGTCTGATCACCCTTTTCAATCGCTATGGCGACGAGGTGAATCACCGCCGTTACGCCGTCCAGCGCCGGGCCGAGCGTCTCCGGGCGGGTAACATCCCCGCGCACGATCTCGACGCTGCCGCGCACATCGGCCAACCGTACTTCGGCTTTGGCCGGGCTGTAGACCATCGCGCGCACCGGCTGCCCCAGTTCGACCAGCCGCCGCACGAGATTATTCCCGACATAACCGGACGCGCCCGTAACTAAAATCATGCTTTCCTCCTGCTTTTGATTTAACAGAGATTCTAGCAGAGGAAACCACACGGGGGCGATTCTGATTATTAGTTCAGCAGAATTTCCGCCAGCCGCAGATGATCCCCCGGCGCGGTGTCATCTAGGGAGACAAACAAACGCTCGTCGGGATTATTCACGTTATACATGCTCACGATCACGGTATAACGTCCGGGGGGGAGATCGGGAGGAATGATCAGGCCGTGCAGATCGATCACCGTCTCGCCAGGAATCCAGCTATCGGTCAGGGCGCGATTGCCGCCGGGTTCGGCGTCGTGCTGCGCCGCGAGTGACCCATCCGGCTTGAGAAGCTGGACCGTCACTTTATACCGTGTTTCCAGCGGCGCGGCAGTAGTCCAAAACAGCGTCACGCCGATCACGTCGCCGGGCCGGGCGCTGGAATCGCTGAGCGAGTAACCTTGCAGTGTGATCGCCTCGCCAAACGGCGCGTTTGTTTCCGCCTGCGGCGCTTCAGCCGCGCCGGAGAGGACCGCATACTGCGCCAGCCGGACATCACCAAACCACGCCGACGCTACCGGATACGCGCCCGTGTCGAGCGTGCTTTGTACCACCCGGTTGGGATCGCGCTCCTGCTCGCCCCAAAACAGCACAAAAATCCGGCGGTGATCGCGGATTACGACCTCGACATCGGCGCGAGTCTGCGCATCGTCCCCCCCCAGTCCACGCGGCAGAGAATAGACCGGGGCCGCGCCGCGATAATAATAACCAAAAACTTCAGCTTGATTCGGCGCGTCGAGGATCACCGCATCACCGGGGCGTGGATCGGCCCCAATCGCGGCGGCGATAGCGCGGTAGTCGTCGCGGGCATGGGCCGGATCGTGATAGAGATTATCCAGGGCGAAAATCTGGCCCGAAAAAGTCAGCAGCAGCCCGGCGACAACCGCTGCTTGAATGAGCCTCACCCCCCAGCCCTCTCTCCACTGTGTAGAGAGGGGGAGAAGCGGCTGCAAATTCATCTCTGTAGGGGCGCTGCTTGCCGCGCCCTGCTTTTTGTTTACCACCCCTCGATCATCCCACCACCGCGCGGCCCCGGCTCCGATCAACAGGGCGGCGGCGTGCTGCGCAGGGATCAGAAACTTGAGATTCGCCTCACGATAGGCCCCCGACACCAGCAGCGCGCCGATCACCGCTCCCGCCCAGACCAGCGGCAGCATGATTCGCCAAAACGCGGGCAGCATCTTCGCGCGGCGATCTGGCCACAGCGCGATCAGCATCAGCGCTCCCGGCCACAAGAACTGAATCCAGTCTACCTCGCCCGCCGTATTGCCATAGGTGATCCAGGTGAAGATCATACGAAGCTGATCACCCAGGGCGAGATCGATCCCGGTGCGCGGCCAGGTCGTGATCTGGTCAT
>JACRBK010000711.1 GCA_016234525.1 Chloroflexota bacterium | reverse complement strand
GACATATTCCCGATGCTGTTGGTGAATTCGCCCACCGAGGTGTTGTAGAGTTCCTTGCCGACCAATACCAATTCTTCGTTCGATCCGGCAGCGGGCAGTGCTGTTGAGCGCAGTGTGGCGTTCACCTGTTCCGGGAAGCGGGTCAGGTCCAGTACGGTCACATCACGTGAGATGTAGTTCATCACATACGCGCGCGTATCGGCGTTATTGATCACGATCCCACGCGGGTTGCGTCCTACCGGAATCTCTAGCACGCTGCCATCTAGTGGATTGTTCACTACCGTAAGCGCGCCTGTCGTCGGATCGGCAGTGATCTTTACCAACACATTGCTGGCGGCACTGACTACGTACCCCTCATTTTGGTTATTCTTGAAGGCAATCGCCCATGGAATCGCCAAGAACAGCTTACGCGGGCCTTCGGGCTGTGATGCAACAGCTTTGTGTAGGTTGATGGTCAGACCCGTGTCCTGGTTGGTAGTTGTATCGAGGATATGGACGAGTGCCTGTGTGCTAACATTAAACGCAACCGGGCCGTTGGGGGATGCACCCACGTTCGGCATGTAGGCGAAGTTGTTTTTGATCGCAATCGCCTGCATTTGGTTCGGGTATGCGCCCGTGACAAAGCTGGCTTCCTGGCCGGGTTCGACGCGTGCAATGGCATCTCCCACTGCATTAAAGCCAGTGTCCGGCATATTGGTCAGCACGATCTGCCCAATTCCGGAGTCAGTCTCGCTGGAAATTTTCGTAACCAACCCGGTTTTGCTGTCGTCCTCACCATCAAGCTTTCCCTGATTGGCAAACGAATAAAAATGCGTGATATAAACCGTCTCGTCGGTATCGCTGTCATTGCCGTTGTTCGTGATGGCAATGCCGCGTGGCTCTGCTCCGACAGATGGGCCTATGTTTGTAATCGTCTTGACCACCGTATTCGATGTCGTATCGATCACACTGACGGAGTTCGAGCGGGCATTGGTGACATAGGCTTTCTGACCGTTGGGCGTCAGCGCGATCCCGTAAGGTTCTGTCCCAACAACCAGCGTGGCGATCTCGGTGGCGACAGGCTGCTGCGTCAGATCAACAGTTAGAACCGATACCGTGCCGTCAACCGTATTGGCGACATAAACTGTTTTGCCATCCGGCGAGACAACCACACCATTCGGCTCTTGCCCTACCGCGATCTCACCTAATGGGAGGTTGCGATCCCCACCTACGTCGAATAGTGAAACCGTATTTGCGTCCGGGTTAACGACTGCCAGAAGAGTATCATCAGCGTTAAGGGCTAGTGGGCCGGATTTTGTTGGTCCGGCGAAGCGAGTCAGGCTCTGTGCTTTAGCGGCATCAGATGATAGCAGACCAACTATGGGCGACATGATAAGCAGCAGTACACCTAAACCTGCAAAAAATAGCGGCAACCTTTTTGTGGGTGATCTTTGAGACACAGCTACCTCCCTATAATGTTTTAGCTTCACTTGCATTACAATAAATATATGAAATATAGAAAGTATCTGCCAACCTTAGTTTGGCGCACGGCGGAACTTCGCCATGATTATTGCAGTTATCGTTAAGCCCAAGCTCTAGCTGAAAGGGTACAGCATGTTCAAGCTCCAGAAAGCACTCATCGTTTTTGTCTTGACCGTACTACTGTCTTCAGGGTTAATCCCCACTCAGGCGCAAGAAGAGACGTCCGCTCCGCGCATATATGTGTTGGAACTAGATGCTGATATTCCTACTGATGAACAGGTTACTGACCTGCTGTGGAGTGCAGCACCCATTGCACCGGATGATCTCAAATTGGCTGGCGATGGTCGTTATCTGGTGGGTATCGAACGCGAGATAACCCCGGCAGATGCCGAATACCTGGATCGTTCTTATTCCGAACCGTCAGGTTATATTGTGCCGCAGGCTGCTGAACAATATGCGTTGCAGGCATACGAACAAGTTTTTGTTGGGGGATATATGTTTCCCGCCTATCAGACTAAACTGGTTTATCGGGGTATCATCCGTTGGGTTTGGAACGAACAAATCAGTATTGCATTATTGGAAGGTCGTGATATCGAGTTTGGAGTGGAACGCCCGCAGGAATTACCCTCAATTGACCGGCTGATCCCGCCTTTGCTGCGAGCGAATGAGCATGAACGGGAACTGCAACTGGTGGTCGAGGACGGCAGCTTTAAACTGCTGCGCAGGGTGTTTGTGATCACGGCAGCGGAGGCAGACTCCTTAGATTTCGATCTGGGTAGTTACAATACCGACCATAATCCGGTCTACGGTCTGCTGCCTGAAGTAGCAGATGAAGAAAAAGGGACTCCGGACCTGTTCTTTGAAGTGACGGTTGAGACGTCATCTGAGCAGCACATCGACTTCGACCAACCTGAATCAATTTCGGCTAGTTGGATGCGATGCACGACGATGGACAATTCCCCCGACTTTGTAACACTTGTCTATAATTTCGAAGGGTGGAAAAACAACCAGATCAAGTTCTCAGTGACGATCACAGCGGCTGATGAAGTGCCTGCCGGCGATTATTTCTTTCGCATTTTACATGACTGTGCCTATGTGTCTGACCAAGTGGTTTACCCCTTCAGGCAAGAACGGATCGCGGTGGTGCGTGTCAGCAGTTGTACTGTGCAAGCGACTGGAGTCAACTTGCGCGCTGGGCCAGGTACCAACTTCGAACGAGTCGGCTCCTTAGATGTGGGTAGCACGGGTTTCATCGACGGACAAACGGTCGGTGCGGATGGGTTGGTGTGGTTGCATCTGATACAAGATGCATGGGTACGTTCTGATGTTGTCACCACGTCAGGCCGGTGCGAGGGTATGCCGGAGTTGAGCGCCGAATAAATGCGGGGTAGTGCTCCCTGTGGGGGCCTAAAAGTCGATCAGTAGCCGTTTCTTCGCTAAGGCTGCCCATCGATAGACTTTGTAGGCCCCCAAGTACTGGATATCCAACTATCCGTGATGCCCCTGTGGGGGTTACTTAAAGAGTCTGCCCTGATTTTCCCCTGAATTGACGGTTACCCACATACGTTTAATTTATTGCTTTTCCCTGAAAGTATTGGCAATTTTAGTTCTACTGCGCTCATGTTTATGCGTCCACTATAGGATGCAACCATCCGGTTATCCAAGCGCCACATCCAACACCATCATGACCGCAAAACCGATCATTGCGCCCATTGTCGCTATATCGGCGTTGCCGTTGCCCTGCGATTCCGGCACGACTTCCTCCACCACCACGAAGATCATTGCGCCTGCCGCAAACGCCAGCGCATACGGCAAGATCGGGCGCGCGATGACCACCGCCGTTGCGCCGATCACCCCGGCGATAGGCTCCACAATCGCGGAAAGTTGCCCATACCAGAAGCTCTTGAGGCGCGTCAGCCCTTCACCACGCAGAGGCATCGAGATAGCTAGCCCTTCTGGAAAATTCTGAATTCCGACGCCGAGTGCGAGTGCCGTTGCCCCAGCCACTGTCGTGGAGGGTAGATCGGCGGCAGCAGCACCAAATGCGACCCCAATCGCCAGCCCTTCGGGGATATTGTGGATCGTTACGGCGATCACGAGCAGCATCGTGCTGCGCCAGGTGGTGGGGATACCTTCCGCCTCTTCGCGCGGCATATTCAAATGCAAATGCGGCGTAACGAGGTCTATTCCGCGCAGGAAGACTCCGCCTAGCAAGAACCCAACAACCGCTGGAAACCACGCAGGTGGCCCCTCGACCATTTCAATCGCCGGGGCAAGCAGTGACCAGAAACTCGCCGCGATCATGACTCCGGCGGCAAAGCCCAGCATAACATCGAGAATCCTACGGTTAAAGGTACGAGTCAAGAAGACCGTCGCCGCGCCGAGAGCGGTCAGGCCCCAGGTAAAACATGTTGCTACTAATGCCTGTAAAATCGGGGGAATACCTTCTAGAAAATCCATATTTTTACTGGTTTACCTCATGGTAACAAAGTAGATTCTGATGCAAAAAATCTGAGCACGGGTATCCTCTACCGTCGCTCATGAGATTTTACCTCAGACTAAGCGGCAAGCATGAATACGTCCTTCAAATGGCGGCACGACGAGCCTGAGATCATCTCGCTATGTGAACCCGTAACTCAATAATTAGTGGTACACCTGTTGGGAAGTGTGGATAATTCACAGTCTCTCTCAGATGGTCTCATATTGAGGGGTCTCCCGCAGGTTTGGTGCAATAGGGGAAACAGTAGATAGAGGTTTTGGGAGATGCGAGGCATTTCATCTGTTTTTCTCTCTTCGTTCTTGACATATCTAGAAGATACCACAGGGAGAAAAGATAGTGCATCACGCCTTCCATAGAGATTCGGCTATGGAAGGCGTGGCTGCGTTTTGAAGTGTTGCCTCAGGCTTTGGTCACAGGTAATTGAAGCTCGGTGACGTGGCGCGGTGAGTCCTGGTTTGCCTGGCGGTCGTCATCAAAGTGTAAATAAACTTCGCAGATCGGCCCGGCGTGTTGATAACCATTAGCCTCCACCCAGGCAAAGACGGCCTGCTTGGCTGGGAACAGCCCGGCAAAACTTCCATGATGAACAGTATACGCCACCTGTGTTCTGGGCATCTGCCGTATCGTGATCAAGTCACTGCCTGGCATAGGCCCAGCAATCGGCAGCGCCGTTTCAATGTCCGGCTCCCCACGTTGGCTGCTGAGCTGAACGAGCCGATCGGCGTGGTACAATGCCATCCCCGGCCCCACCGGTTTGACGTTCTGGCGATTGAGATATTCGCCTACCTGGTCAAACAGCCCGCTCAGCGTTGGTCCGAAGACCTCTTGCTCCCAACTCGAAAGGGTCTGGCGCACAGAGGCTATCCATTGCGCCTCGACCGTCTTTAGCAAAACCTCATGTTCCGACATTTTTCCCTCCTGGTCTATTTGTTTGAGTCGTGCTTCTACACGAGCCAGACGCTGCTGGCTTGCCTGGACCGCTCTGACCAGTTCAGTCTGCTGAGCCTGGAGAATATGGCGGATTTCGCCTGCCTCGATGTTGTTATCCAGCATCCGCGCAATGTCTTCAAGCGACAACCCCAGGTCTTTGAGCGCCAAAATGCGGTTGAGCCGGGGCAGTTGATCGAGCGCGTAATACCGATAGTCGGTGAGCGGGTCCAGGTGAGCCGGTATGAGCAGACCCAATCGGTCGTAATGCCGCAGCGTTTCCACAGTCACCTGACCGAGCCAGGCAAATTCGCCAATCTTGAGCAATGCGTCACCTCATGTAGATCAATCGAATTGAAGGCCTTCAACCATGAAGATACACCCTGGGGTAGGACAAGAGTCAAGAGGCAGATGCATGCCAATTGTTGAGGGCAGACCGCTCGCCGAATGGCCTGAAAAAACGGATGTGCGTGTCAGCCGGGTCAGGACGCACGATCCTGAAAAACTGCGTTACCTGGCGAGTGTTCGTCTGGTACCTGGCTCTGAACTGACCATCACCAACCGCAGCCCGTTCAACGGCCCAGCGCATGTGACCTGTGCAAGAAACAGTTTTGTGCTGAGCAGTGAGTTGGCTGGCGAGTTATACGTCGAGCATCTATGATCAATCCACTATAATCAACAGCTACAGCACTCGCACGATAGGACAATCCGATGAGCCATGCCTCCAACAAAATCGGCGTACTCGTTGCTCAGTTAGGCACTCCCGACGCGCCAACACCGGATGCCTTACGCCCGTATCTGCGGCAGTTTTTGTCAGACCGGCGTGTGATCGACTATCCGCCAGTCTTATGGCAAATCATTCTGCACGGCATCATTTTGAACACGCGCCTGCGTAAATCGGCGCGCCTGTACCAAAAAATATGGTTAGATGAGGGTTCTCCTCTGCTGGTGTATTCGCTACAGCAGGTAAAGGGGCTGCAAACTCGCCTGGGAGACAGCTATCAGGTGGTTTTGGGCATGACCTATGGCAACCCCAGCATTAAAACGGCGCTGCACCATCTCGAAACAGCGGGGTTGGATCGCATCCTCATATTCCCGATGTATCCCCAATATTCTTCGACCACCACCGCCTCGGTGTATGATTCCGTATTCCAGTCAGCGGCTGGTGCGCCGGGTGAGCATAAGCGGTTCGTCCCAACCTTACGGTTTGTACCGCCCTTTTATGCACATCCGGGTTATATCAGCGCACTAAAAAACCAAATCGATAAAGAGTGCGTTGCATGGGGCAAAACCCCGGATAAAGTGATTTTCTCATTTCATGGTATCCCCATGCGGTATGTTCAGACTGGCGATCCTTACCCGAACCACTGCCAGATCACGGCTCAACGATTGGCGGATGCACTGCAATTAGCCGGGGATCAATGGGTGCTGAGTTATCAATCACAGTTTGGTCCCGAACAATGGCTTACACCAGCGACCAATAAGGTTTTGGAATCTCTGCCTGCGTCGGGTTGCCATAACATTATGGTTGTCAGCCCTGGTTTTGTGGCAGACTGCCTTGAGACTTTAT
>JACRBK010000138.1 GCA_016234525.1 Chloroflexota bacterium | reverse complement strand
TTGTAATACAACATCTGGGCCACCACGCCGCCGGAGGGCGCATTCAACGCGACAAATTCCGCGCCTTGTTCATCCGCGTTGATGCCATAAACACTGTCGAGTTCATAACCGTCGGGTTTGCCGCGCGGCACAATCGGATCGAAAGGTAGATCAACCTCTTTAATCTCGTCGCGGATGTTATATTCGGTCTGGTAAAACGGGTTCATGATCGGCGCGTCTTCGGGATCGGTGACGGCTTCGACACGCGGCGGGGCGAAATTGGGCGCGCTGATCTGATACGCTGCGCCGTTGGGATCACCGACCGGGTCTTTCAACGCATAGGTATAACGCGCTGTCGCGCAGCCCGCTTCGTTGGGTGGGCGTGTCAGGTTGATCACCGTCAGATAGGCATGATCGTAGCGGCTGAAATCCACCGTGAATTCGTGAGCAGGGCCGTACACGTCCGCCATTTCGCCCCTCATTCCGACGAGCATCGCCTCCACGCCAGGATCATCACTGCTCAGCGTGACGGTGTAGGTTCCGCCGCCCATCTCCAGGCCGATATACTCCATCGCGTAGCGCTGCACGCCGTCCGCCGGGGACCATTCGCCCGGCGCATTGACTGCTTCTTGCAGCCGCGCTGTGGGGAATTGTCCGCCGTCATTAAAATCGCGCAGCAGCACAGAGAGCGCCAACCGCCGCACCTCGTCATCAAAAGTTGTTCCGACGGCGGTGAACGCATCATCAAACGGGGCATAACCATAACCGTCCGCCATGCGATACCAGATATCCAGCACCAGGCTGCCCCCATACTGCTCGGAAAGCATCTGGTTAAAGACCCACATGCCATACCAGTGCAGCCCGGATTCGATCCGGTTGACGCCGCCGTAACGCAGCATACACGTATCCGGCGATTTGAACACCGCCCCCGCCGATTCCATGTTGTCTGGCAGGTGGGGGAAAACCTGCGATTCCATCCAATTGGCGGTGGATTCATACCAGAAGTGCATCGGGTGAATCCCGTTGATGGCGATTTGCAGCATGTGGTTAAATTCGTGCGCCGCGATGATGCGCAGCCAGTCCTCCGGCGACCAGACTTTTAGTCCAGCGGGCGGGCTGGGATCGATATAGTCGTTTTCCAGCACCAGAAACCCATAAGCGGCCTGCTGTTCGGCGCGCGGCGTGTTGGGGTTATCGCCCACAAATCCGCCGTCCGGCGAGACATATCCCGCTAAACCGCTGCTGAACAACTCCATCAGGTACACGTCGAAGCGGTTATCGCCCCCTTCGCCGCGATCCGGCAGCGGGGCGGGCCAGCCCATGGTGTTGATCTCCACGCGCCAGATCGCTTCCATCACCACACCCGCTTCTTCTACCCAGTCGGGCGTGTCACTGCGATCCGTATCGGCGGCGGGGACCGCATCCACACCGCTGAAGGTGTAGTGAATCACAAAATGCTCGGTTCCGTGCGTCAGTTCGGGGCCGGACAGTTTGGGGCGTGCCTGCGCGGTGGGCGGGCTGGCGTTCGCCGCCCACGACGGGATCAGCAGCCCCGCCGCCAGAATCAGCAGGGCGATCACCATCCGGTGATGATTCGTTTTACCATACACGGCGTTTTACCCTCGATAGCGTCACATCCAGTCTCATTTAACTCTACCAGATTCTACGCCGTTGGGGGGTAATTCGCCTCACGAGAGCAGTTTTTAGCTTTCAGTTTTCAGCCGTCAGCAAAAACAGCCCCTCCCCTGTGTCCCCTCCCCACTGCGCGCTTCGCGCTGGTAGAGAGGGGACCGCAGCCGACATTCTCCCCCTTTCTCTGCGCAGCGGGGAAAGGGGGGCAGGGGGGGATAGGGGTAAAAGCCGATCACCTAAAAGTTGGAATCGAACGGTTTTTCATCCTTCGGTTTCGCCCGCAGTTCTTCGATAAACGCGCGAATCTCATCCTCATGCGGGATTTTCTCCACCTTCGCCGGGTCGAACGGCGGCAGCGTGGGCGGATCGATCCCCAGCGCGGACAGCACCTTCTTGGCGCGCTCTAAGTCCCACCACCAGCTAAACGGCGGGCCGTCTGCCCAGGCTTCGCGGTAGGCGGCTAAGGCATGTTCGGCGGCTTGTTCGCGCTCACTCAGGGTCAGGTAAACTTCGGCGGCGTCGAGATGCAGTTTTTTGTCTTCCGACTGTTCTTGTAGCAGCGTTTCGATGATCTGCCGCGCCTCGTCACCCTGCCCTTGCAAAGCCCGCGCACGCGCCAATCCGCCCAGGTAGCCTGCCAGGGTTGCCGATCCGTGTTTGCGCGCCAGCGTGATCGCGTCCTGGAAATGCCCGGCAGCAGCGGCAGGATCGCCACGCTGTAACGCTACTTCCCCGCGCAGCGAGTAAATGACCCGCTGGCCTAAGGCGTTTTGGCTCTTGAAGGCCAGGGTCCAGGCTCTGTCTAGGGCTTCTGCTGCGTCCAGCTCTTGAGAGATCAGCATTTCAGCGCGACAAAACTCAGCATCAGTTTGCCAGAATTCGCGCTGGTAGGTCGGTGGGGAGGTGTTAAATACCTGATAGGCTTGCTCTGCTGCCATCCACTGCCCGGTATTTTGGTAGATACTCAACAAGTCAAGATAGGACATCGCCAGACCGCGCGCATCTCCGGCGGCTTCCGCCAGATCACGCACTAGATCGAGTGTGCGCTGAGCTGCCGCCAGGTGGTTATTATTCTGTAGCGAGTGCGAATAGTTTGATAGGTCCACCCGCAGATTAGGAGCATATTTCCGATCCAGGTCGATTTTGATGGTTAGTACCTTGAGGGTAAGCGATAGCCTATTTTGCCCAAGGAGGAAAAATGCGTTTGCCAGATCAGTCATGCTGGTGCACTGCTGTTGCACCGACGATAGGCATGGCGGATTATCCGTCCCGTCAGGGAAAAGCGGGGTTAGCAGTTCAACGATAGTAGGATAGGCTGCAAGCTGATATTGCAGCACCTCTCCCAACCGGCTCCCGTAAAACTCCGCCGCGCGATCCAGCAGCCCGGCCCCGATCAGCGCGTGGTAAATCTCAAAATCGCGGCGCAGATCGTCCAGTTCGCGCACCTCCTCTAGCTTTTTAGGCGGGACGCGCTCAAAATGATCGCGGATACGTTCGTAAGTCGATTGGCGTTCGTCGCCCTGCAAACCTTCCTGAGCATAACCGCGCACCACCGGGTGCAGGTCGTAGCGGTTGTAGGCGCGATCCCATTGCAGCAGGCCGCGATCTTCCAGTTCTTTTAATCCTTTGTGGAATTTTTCTAATCCGGCGCGATATTCAGCCGAGTTGAGATACGCTGCAAGCGCCTGCTGATAATCCTGGTATGCGATAAGCCGCTGCTGATAGTCTGTTTCGATTTTGGCGACTTCCTGATCGATCTGCTGCTGAATCGCGGCGCGCTCCTCGTCATTCGCCGCTTGATCTAACCGCTCGTATAGCCGGTAGATTTCAATTGAAGAATAACGCCCGGTATCTGGCTTGCGCGGCTCTTTCACCTCCGGCGGTTTGGGTGGCACATAGGGGTTAAATGCGCTGATCGTCTCGTAATCCAGGGCATAACGAAAGGCCGACGCCTGCGCCAGCAGTTTACGCAGTTCCGGCGGCAGACCGTCCAGCGCATACTGCAAAATGTGCGTGCGGCGCTGGCTCAGTTCAGGGTCGGACAGGCGCAGACTATGCCCCTCGGCGGGATACCACGCATCGAAGCTGCCCGGCGCGGGGCGGTAATCGTTGATACGTCCGGCGATCACGGTCAGCAGCAGGCTGTGGTTCTCAAACTGCCGGGTGAAACGCAGCATGTCGCGTTCGTTCCCGCTCACCCCCAGGTGGCACAACAGCAGCAGCGCGTCTGAATTCGCCAGCCCATTCAGGTGATGCTTTTGCACGCCGGGCAGCAGTTGTCCGGCTTTGTTTTCCAGGTCGGCGGGGATCAGGCGTGTGCTGATCAGAATTTTCGTCGGCGCGCAGGCGATCAACTTTTGCAAAAACTGGCTGTGGCGCGGATCGGTGCAGCCGCGCAGATTCTCTTTCACCTGCTCATCGGTGATGTGCGGCGCATCCAGGCGGTGATAGGCCACCAAGACCCGCTCGATTCCATCCAGCACCAGCAAATAGGGTTTGGCACACAGCAGTGTTAACAGCGTCCGCTCACGTTCGTCCTGCGCCATGTTGGTGAAAAAGTCCAACGGCTGCCCGGTGAGATAGGCCAGGGTGTGGCGCGTGAAGTTCGTCACCGCCGAATCGCTCTCGTAAAAGCTCCACCACAGCCGCCCGGCGAACTGCCCCTCCGGGCGCGTGTTGAACCATTCCCAGGTGAGGGCGCTTTTGCCCAACCCGCCAATCGCCTCGACGATCATGGTGGTATCACCTGACGCGGCCCACTCATCGAGCCGTTTGAGTTCTTCGCGCCGCCCGACAAACGTTTGGGTGAGGATGTACGGGTGTGCGACGAACGGTTCCGGCGGGCGCGGCAGATCGGAGTCTTTTTCGTCCTCTGTTGTTTCTTGGGGAGTGATCACGCCCCGCTCGATCAGTTCGGACAGCGCTTGATAAATCTGCGCGCCAAGCTGATCCACCGAGCTAAAAAAGCTGACGACATAACGCGCTTTGAGATCGGCTTTAAGCTTTTCCAGCTTTTTCTTTCCCTTAGCACTGGATTCATAAAACGTTTTGGCTTCGCCCACTGTCGGGCCGGGATGCTCGTCCGCCATGATGAAGATCAGCACTGGGATTTCACGTGCTTCCGCCCGGCGTAGTTCCAGTTCGGTGATCGACAGGTCATCTGGGTTGCGGACCGCGTCTGAGGGCCTATGCCCATAGCGGCAGCCGATAATGCCAATATATACTTCGGCCTCGTCCACCATTTCCAGCGAAAACTGGATTGCATCTGTGGGCGAAGCGACTCCGGCCTCCATCGCCAGGGGAAACATATCGCGCCGCCAGATCGCGTCTATCGCAGCTTTGCGGTGCTTGGGTAGATCAAGTGAGGTGCTGCTGACCATCACATCGGCGTGATGGGTGCGCCTGCGTGGAACCGAATGGGGATGCGTGGGCATAGGGTCGCTCCGGGTTGAAATACGCGCGTCTGTAACCTGGGGGGATAGATGCTGGTAGGCTCACCACATCAGACCCAACTATCAGCATACACGAAGCCGCTGTTTAGATCAACCAGAGAACAGTAATCAGCTTTCAGCCGTCAGCCATCAGCAAAAACAACCCCACTCCTTTGATCCCCTCCCCCTTTTGTTCCACTGGTGGAGAAGGGAAACTGGCGGCAGGGGGGATAGGGGTAAACCCGCTGGGGATCAGATCACTTTCCTAAACGCTGCTCAGCTAGAAATTCTTTGTTATAATAAGAACGCATATTCTAATTGAAAACTATTCAAGAGGAGCACAACATGACACACCCCCTGATCGATCAGTTTCGTTTTACCCGCCGTGAATGGCTGCGCGGTCTCGATGGGGTTTCGGAAAACGATGGCGCGCGCCATTTCGGTCAGATGAATTGTATCAGTTGGACGGTGGGACATCTGGCCTGGCATGAGCAGCGGTATTGGCTGGAACGATCTCAAGGAAAAATTCTGTTTCCGATGTTAAACGAGTTGTTTGCTTATGGAGCGCCCATGAGCACCCCCTCGCTGAAGGAGATGCTCGACTGCTGGCAGCAGGTGACACAGGCCGCCGATCCCTTGCTCGATAGTTTGACAACGGTGCGTTTCCAGGAAGAACTGCTGCTCAACGGTCAGGCCGTGGGGCAGACGGTCGGCTCAGCGCTGCGCCGGATCACCTACCATTATTGGTATCATATCGGGGAAATCCAGGCTATTCGCCAACTGCTCGAACATCCAAACCTGCCCGAATACGTCGGCGACATTGAAATCGAGGCTCCTTATCGTCCTAAATAATCGCTGAAATCCCGGCGCCGATCCGTAGGGCAGGCGTGGTCTGGTCGTCGCGCCGCGTTCACAGCCTCCTTTACAATAAAATGTAGGGGACAGTTTTTCAGCCGGTAGTAATCAGCTTATAATCGGTTAAAAAGAAGTTGGGTCCCCTCGTTTAAAGCTGGTTAGAGACGCGGAGGTTATTGAATGAGAATTCAACGGCTCAGGTGGTTAAGTTTGCCCGGAGCGGCGCTGATACTTGTGTTGGGCCTCAGCCTGATCTGGGGAGGGCTGCCCGTAGCCTGGGGTGCGCCTGGTGCACAAGGGAGCAGTCCAGCCCCCCAGGTGTTTGATACTGTTCCTCTGCCGGGCGAAGAACTGGCACTCGATGGCCCGGTGTCGTTTTATTTTGATCTGCCGATGGATACTGCCTCAGTCGAAGCGGCATTCAGCGTGGACCCGGCGGTAGAAGGGCAGTTCGCGTGGACGGATGACGCGGGCCTGACGTTTACGCCCTCCGGCAAGTACGAACGTGCTGCCGAAGTTGTGTTTACCATTGGGACCGGCGCGCTGTCGGCGGAAGGGGTGGCGCTGGAAGAAGCGTTCACGCTCAAACTGCAAACTATCGGTTATCTCGAAGTGGCCGAAGTGCTGCCCGCCGATGATCTCGCCGATGTCGATACGGAAAGTGTGATCACGGTGGTGTTTAACCGCCCGGTGGTCCCTCTGCTGTCGGTTGAACAGATGGACGAACTGCCACAGCCGCTCGTGTTTGATCCCCCGGTAGAAGGCGCGGGCGAATGGCTGAACACCTCGATCTACTTGTTCACGCCCGAAACCGAACTGCGCGGCGGCACCGATTACACTGTGACCGTGACTGCCGGGTTGGAAGATGTGACCGGCGGCATCTTGAACGAGGATTACCAGTGGAGTTTCTCGACGCTGCGCCCGGACGTGTTGGAGATTGATCCCTGGGATGGCAGCGAAAGCGTGCTGCTCGAAGAGCCGATGTCGGTGATCTTCTCTCAAGAGATGGACCCTGCCGCGACGGAGACCGCGATCATAGTCGAACTGCTAGGGCCAACAGGGGGAGATACCTACCTGCCGGAACCGCTGCCCGTAACCGGGACGTTCGAGTGGAGCGAAGATTTCCGCACCGTCACCTTCCAGCCGGATGAACTGCTGGAACTGGGATCGGCCTACCGGCTGACAGTCGATGCGGAAAAGGCGCTCAGTGTGACCGGCGCGACTCTGCGTGAAGGCGCAACCAGCACATTTTATACGGTTCCCTATCCTGAAATTCGTTATACCTCTCCGTCGGCTGGCGAAGCCGAAGCCTATCCGTATGGCGGCTTTACGATTTATTTCGTCGGGCCGATGGACCTGGAATCGCTCAAGGACAAGGTGATCATCGATCCCGAACCCTGGCGCGAGTTTGATACCTATTTCTACGATTACGAATACAGCTATAACCTGTCGTTCGATACCGAACCCAGCACGTCCTACACGATCACCATCCTACCCGGCATGGCGGATCGTTATGGCAATACCATCGACGAGGGCATGGTCGTCAGTTATACGACGGCGGCTTATCCGCCTGAGCTGACCATCCAATCGCCGGGGCGCACGGGTATGTACAGCAGTTACAACCCGTCTACCCGTGTTTTTGTCACCCATCGTAATGTGTCGCGGCTGGATATGGGCTTGTGGCGGGTCTCGTTGGCGCGCTTCGCCCAACTGGCCGGGCCAGAGAGTTACGACGCCTGGCGTAATTACACACCCAGCCCGAACGATCTGCTGCGCCGCTGGTCATTGAATGTGAGCAGTCAAGATAATGTGCGGCGTTATGAACTGATGTTGATCTCCGACAAGGGGCCGAGCGGTATCGCCAATGTGGAATGCCTCGGCGCGCCTGATCCACAGGTGAAGGTCGGTGACGTAGCGATCGTGACCCGCGAAGATGAGCGCCCGCTGAACGTGCGCCAGGAGCCGAACCTCGGCGCGCAGCCGATCACCCAGGTTTTGCCTGATGAAACATTCCAGATTATCGGCGGGCCGGTCTGCGAAGGCGGTTATCTGTGGTGGCAGCTTCGGCTGAACAACGATACCACCGGCTGGGCCGCAGAGGGTGATCTCGAAAACTACTACTTCGCGCCGTTGGGTCAGACTCCGGTTGATCCTAACGCGCCGCCTGCTGTCGATGATGCAGCGGAGATTGTGCCCGAATCGCTGGCCCCTGGGATTTATTACCTGGAAGTCAATGCCCCCGAAATGGAAGGCTGGGACGACTGGGGACGGCGGCATGTCATGTTGGTGCAGTCGGCCAATATCACGCTCAAGTTCAGCCCGGATACGGCGCTGGCCTGGGTGAGCGATATGCAGACGGGTGCCCCGGCTGCCGGTGTGCCGGTGATCTTCTATAACGGCGATTTTAACCCGGTGGCTCAGGCCGTGACGGATGAAAACGGTCTGGCAGTGGCGACCATCCCGCACATGGACACGCTCTATACCACCATGTACGCGACGGTGGACGAGGGCGGCGTGTTCGGGTTTGCCGTCAGCGGGTGGGCCGAGGGCATGGACCCCTGGCAGTTTGACATCTTCAGCGATTATGAGCCGGAAGATTTCACCGTCTATATGTACACGGATCGCCCGATTTACCGTCCGGGCCAGCCGGTGTTTTTCAAGGGTATTCTGCGCAACCGCGACGATGTCACCTATACCATCCCGGCGAATCTGAAAGAAGTGCCGGTCAAGGCGTATGATGATCGCGGCGAAGTGATCTTCGAGGACGTACTGCCCGTCACCGCGGGCGGATCGTTCAGCGGCGAAGTCAAACTGGATGGCGAAGCCCCGCTCGGTTATTACCGCATCGTGGCCGAAGTGAACAGCAACCGCCGCGACTCGTTTGGCGTGAGCTTCAATGTCGCCGAATACCGCGCCCCTGAATTCCAGGTAGATGTCACTGCCGATAAAAGCGCAGTAGTGCAGGGCGATAAGATCAATGTCCTGGTGGAAGGGCGCTACTTCTTCGGCGGGCCGGTATCCAACGCAGACGTGTCGTATACGGTCCTCTCGAACGACTATTACTTCAACTATACCGGCGATGAACCGGGCTACTGGTCGTTCACGGATACCAACTACGACTTTTACGCGCCGGAATACTACGGCCCGAATGGTGGTGTCGTAGCCGAAGGCTCTGCCGTGACGGACGAGTTAGGCCGCTACATGATCGAACTCGATGCTGATCTAGGTGAAAAAGGCAGCAGCCAGACCTACACCATCGAGGCGCGTATCGTGGACGAAAGCGATCAATTGGTCGCGGGCCGCACGCAGGTGATCGTACACCAGGGCCAGGTTTATGTCGGCTTGCAGCCCGAAGATTATGTGGGCCGCGCCGAAAAAGAGAATGCCGTCAATATCATGACGGTAGACTGGGACAGCGAACCCGCCGCCGGGCAGGAAGTCGCCTATGAAGTCGTTGAGCGCCGCTGGTTCAGCGTGCAAGAAGAAGATGACTTCGGGCGCACCAACTGGACCTGGGATGTAGAAGAGATCGCGGTGGAAGGTGCAAAAGGCACGGTCACTACCGGCGATGATGGGTTGGCGCAGGTCACGTTTACGCCGCCTGCCGGTGGGGCGTATAAAATGTATGCCCGCACCAAAGACGAACACGGCAACGAGATCACGTCCAGCACGTTTATGTGGGTCAGCGGCAGTGAGTTTGTCAACTGGCGGCAGGAGAACTCCAACCGTATCCAGTTGATCACCGACAAAGACGAATATAAAGTCGGTGACACCGCGCAGATCTTGATCCCCAGCCCCTGGCAGGGGGAAGCCTACGCCCTGGTGACCGTAGAGCGCGGTGATATCCTGACCAGCGAAGTGTTGAAGCTGGAAACCAACAGCACGATCTATGAACTGCCGATTAGCGCTGATTATGCGCCGAACGTGTATTTCAGCGTGGTGCTGGTGAAAGGCGTGGACGAAAACAACCCGGTCACGTCCTTCCGTATGGGGGTGGCCGAACTGCCGGTGGATACCAGCCAGTTGGTGATGGACCTGGAAATCTCGTCGAATATCGATGTTGAGGCGGGCGAGTTTGCCGGGCCGGGCGATCAGGTGGAATACACCATCAAAGCCACCGATTGGCAGGGGACGCCGGTCCCCAACGCCGAAATCGGCGTGAATCTGACCGATCTCGCGGTGCTGTCTATCGCGAATTCCAATGTCTCGGACCTGCTGCCGTTCTTCTACTTTGAGCGCGGCGTATCGGTACGGACGGCGAGTTCGCTGACGATCAGCGTGGATCAGGTCACCCAAACCATCGTCGATACGATCAAAGGTGGCGGCGGTGGTGGTGGCGGCGGCGGTATCTTCGAAGTCCGTCAGGAATTTGTCGATACGCCGCTGTGGGAACCGACCCTGATCACCAATGCCAACGGTGAAGCCGTCGTCGAAGTCACCCTGCCGGATAACCTGACCACCTGGCGGCTGAATGCGCGCGCTGTCACAACAGGCGCGGATGGCCCGATGTTGGTTGGCGAAAACACTTTCGACCTGATCAGCACCAAGCCAGTGTTGATCCGACCGGGGACGCCGCGCTTCTTCGTCGTGGGCGACAAAGCGACTCTGGCGGCAGTGGTCAACAACAACACCAGTGAAGATCTGCTCACCGAGGTCATGCTCGAAGGAACCGGCTTCAGGCTGGCCGAGGGTGTAGAACCGTCGCAGATGGTCAACATCCCGGCGAAGGGCCGCGCCCGCGTCGATTGGCAGATCGAAGTGTTGGACGTGCGCGAGATCGACGCGACCTTCTACGCGAATGCAGGCGAT
>JACRBK010000702.1 GCA_016234525.1 Chloroflexota bacterium | reverse complement strand
CCACTGTCTTAATATCCAGCGCGACGGTATCGCCGGGCTGCGCCAGCGTGGCGGAGGGAGTGATCGTCACCTGTAAACGCTGGTTGACCGGCTCAACAGTCAGCGCGAGGCTGCCAGTGCGATATTGCGGATTCAGGCTCTCCTCGTCCATGCCTTTCATCAGCGTAGCGGTGATGTAGATGGTGGGCACATGCTGATCGGTAATGGGGAGTTTGTAGACCAGCGTAGAGCCTTCGACACGGAAGACCTCATATTGCTGGATTCCGGCGCGTTCGACGGTGATCAACACATGCGATACTCCGCTGAACGGGATCGGGACCAATACCTCTGCTGTATCGCCGGGCTGGTAGCTGTCTTTGTCAGCGATCAGGTCGATGGTATTGCTGGGGCGTCCCCACCATACCGGAATCCTGCCTGTGACCCAGAGATGCAGCGCACTACGATTCACGCGCTCGCGCTGGTCGCGGGTGAGGGCGCGGATCACATACAGGCCCGACTGAGGCGGCGTGAACTCAAATTTCGCGGTGCCATCGCTGCCAGTGACCACCTGCGCGGTCTGCACTTCGATCTCTTTGCTAGTCCAGTCATATTGTCCGAACTGGCCTTCGATCTCGACGCGTTCCCAACGAGTCTCAACCACCGTGATCTCGATCTTCTGTTCCGCCAGGGGGATGCTGTCCGGCGTGACGGCGATCAAGTCGACATTTAGCGGCACATTTTCCTGGCCGAAGTACCGATCCGTATGCAGCCCGACATACACCTCGGCGGGATGCGCCATAATCGACGTGCGCCCGCTGATATATTGGCCGCTCTCATCAACTACCTGTCCTTCGAGCGAGATCGTCATCGGACGAATCGAGGGGGCTTTAGTGTTGTTGAGTTCGACCATCACCCGCCCGTTGGAGTCGGTTTGAGTGCTGCCGCTGCCCACTTCAACCCAGGAGAAATAGTCCTGGCTATCGTCTACGAAATTGTAACGTCCTGGCCCGGTATAGTTAAACCAGGAGGCTTCGCCATAGGCGTTCCAGTTCAGGGTCGCGCCGCTGACCGGCCCGCCGAAGTAGTAGGACGCGGCGACGACTGCTTTCACGGGGTCACCCTGAATGATAGTGTCGTTGTCCGGCGTGACTTCCACTTTATATTCTGGCACGCGGAATTCGGCGATGGTGAATGATCCCAACCACTCGTAACTAGTGTGGTAGGTGACAGAGATATTCGCCTGCCCAAGCTGGACATCGTCGGGTAGTTTGAGTTCGCCGCTAAACGTGCCGAACTCAGTGAGTTTGACTTCCTGTTCCAACAGCATTTGCGACTGCCAGTTTACATCAATATGGACCATCACCGACGCCGCGTCGGGCGGGGTGAAGACCATATCGTGGCGGTCACGGATCACGCCTCGGAAGTACACGGTTTCGCCGGGGCGGTAGATCGGGCGATCCGTATAAACGTAGCCCGTATCGTCGAGCAGACTGTAGGCTCCGGCGCTAGTCCATACACCGTAGACTGTCTCGCTTTGCGCGATCATATAATAAATACTGCTTATGTCGGGCGTGTCACTCAGGCGATAAACGCCATCGTCACCCGTCGTTCCGGCGGCTATTTCGCGCCCATCGCTGTTATAGAAGGTGACTTTTACTCCCTCAATCGGCGCAGCGGTCTGCATATCCGTGACCCACACCAACTGCTCGCCTTCGACTCCCTTCACGGTCAGATTGGCATTCACCACCGCCAGGGGGATGATCTGCCAATCGCTGGTGTTGGGCGATTTGGCAGAGAACAGGTAGACCCCAGGGGGCAGTTTCCCGCCGTCTTCCGATGCCAGCAGCACTTCGTCCACACCGTACAACGTCGGCCCGGCGTCGAGGTTTTCTTCCCAGATGCGCACTTCGTCAGAACGGCGCATCATCTCAACATAATCATCGTAATAACCGTGTAGAGCGAGGCCCATATCCTCGGTTTTGATGCGGTGCAGGCGGAAGCCGACTTCTGGTTTGCCGTTTACGCTCATCGCCAGGCGGGTATCATCGCGGTAGGCGTTAGTCAGCGCCAACCCATAGATATAGGGCATCCAGGCCGACGATTCGATTTCCCCGGTTTTAAAGGTAAAGAGGTAGTCGGTTTCAATGGCGTTGCCGTACACATCCACCGCGCCGCGATTGAACTGGATGGTATAGGTGGTGTTGGGCTGGGTGGTAAAGTCCATATAGAACGAGTCATCACCATAAACCACCGGCTTCCATTCCACCCCTTCCGGGCTGATGATAACGGCTTTGCCCTCGAAGGTGTTGGTATCCATCGGGGATTTAAAATAGATCGACACGCCGCCGCCAGGATAAACATCCTGTTCGCCGTTGGTGGGAGAGGTTGCGCTGATGCCCGGATAGGGGACGGTCGAGAATAGATAATTCAAGCCCTCTTCGAGTGTGGATTCACCAGAAGCGCCGCGCGCCGTCGGGGCAAGAGTCACCACATACATCGACTCAATGTTGAGTTTGGGTTCCGGTTGGAAGGTCAGCGAGCGGCTGTCTTCCGACCAGGAGAACGCCCCCTTCACCGGTTCACCACCGTAGATCAGCGAAAAAGCCGCTTCGGTGCTGGCGCGATCCATCGGCTGGCT
>JACRBK010000701.1 GCA_016234525.1 Chloroflexota bacterium | reverse complement strand
GCCACGACATTCGCGCCGCCGCCCGCCTTGATTTCATACACCATCGCCATACGCAGCAGATCGCCGTTGGCAAAATCTGCCGGACGTAACGTCCCCGCGACGAGGTCCAGCGGCGCCCCGCCAATCAGCCCGGCGCGAATGGCTGTCGGCTGCACACCAGACGCGACCATCACAGAGCGCAGATACCACACGGCGTCGTAACCAGCCACCGACAGCGATCCCGGAACCTCGGCCATCGACAGCAGATAATCCTGCATAAAGACCTGCGCGGCATCCCCGGCATAGGCGTAATTCCACGAGTCCACACCGATCACGCCCTCCGCCAGTTCAACCGGCAGCCAACCGCTGCGGGCCGCTTCATCAGCCAGCCGGTAGGCAAAACGCCCCTGCCAGCCGCCCTCGCGCAAAATTTGCAGCAGCAGCGCCGCATCCTGGGGATCACCCCACAGGACGACGGCTTCGGGGTTGACATCCAGCAGCGCCACCGCTTGATCGGCTAAACCGGTGGCGTCGGGAAGCTGCATTTTCGCGGCGGCGACGACATTCCGCGAGGTCAACACATCGTCAAAATCGAGCAGTGCCTCGGTGGAATCTACGTCCGTTTGGACCAATGCTACCGAAGTCAGGCCGAGATCATCGAGCAGATAGGTTGCCAGCGCATTGCTGTACACCCGCTCTGGGGCACGCACGCGGAACAGTACATCGGCGGGATCGTCGTCGGTCAGTGTGTCAGCCGTCGCGCTGCTCAACACCGGAATCCCCGTATTTACAAGATACTGGGTATTCTCCGGCGAAAGCGAAGCATTGGTATCGGGGCCAAGAAACACCACCGATTTTTGTGATTGCAGCGTCAGCACGTCATTGGCAAAAGAGTCTATCGTGGGCGGAGCCTCCAGCGTGATCAGTTCAAGCTGGTAGATCGTACCGTCCGCCGCCGTAAAACCGCCGCTGGCGTTGATCTGGTCAATGGCAAGCTGCGCGCCATTAGCAAAATCGGTTTCGGCTGCGCCAAAATAGCCGATGCGCAGGACGTTCGTCTGGAAGGCAGGCGCGGCGGCCCCCGCAGCCGGGACGATCCACACCGCCACCAGCGCGATCAGGCTGATCAACACCGCGCCGCGCCGGGCGCTAAGCGTATTCAAAAGTCGAGAGATCATCACTACCTCCTGTGACAACAGCTTTCAGCCTTCAGCTCTCAGCCGTCAGCTAAGACAAGTGAGCAGTCTATAGTTTACAGTTTTTAGTAAAAGAGCAACCCTGCTGTACCCCGCATAATCTAGGGCCAGGGTTCCAGATAATAACTGTTAAAATCGCCCTCGGCTACATATCCCGACATACCCGCGTCAAACTGCACATACCACCACGTATACGCCTCGCCGCAGTCTGGACCCCCCACCACGCTAAATTCAGCGCCTTCGGGAACACTGCCCACTTGTTCAGCCGTCGTGCTGGGCGACTGGCGCACATTCGTCAAGGTGCCATCGGTGAATGTCACCCGTCCACGTCCGAACGTGGTCAAGCGTGACAGCGGCGCGCCGGGACACTGCGCATACGCCATGCCGGACGGCGCGAAGCCTTGCGTTGAGGTGATCCCCTGCGCATAGCCGATAAACGAGCCGCGATCCTCACGCAGTACGGCCCCGCTGTTTGCATCCATAATGGCGCTCTGCTGGTTCCAGGGGCCGCCGATCACCAGGGTATTATCGTCCAGCCACCCGCTGATATTCGAATAACGCACAGAGAAATCCACCGATAAATCTTCGAGGATCACTTTTTGCTGCCCGGTGGTCAGATCAAGCACGAGCGTCCAGAATTTTTCATTTTCCGGGTCGCCGCGCGCCACTTGATAGGCCACTTTGCTATTCTGCGGCGAGAAAAACGCCCCGCCCCCCAAAGACGGCTGTTCGCCCAGGTCCGGCAGCGGGTAGGTCGTCACCTGCCCGCTGCTGATCTGAGTCACGGTCAGGCCGGTTACGCCGGTATCGCCACGTTCAACCCGCGCCGTAATCGACAAATCGCCGGAAACCCCATCCGCATTACCGAGCGGCGTGAGCACGTTCGTCGTCAGATTCAAAGCGCGTATATTTTGGTACTGCCAGAACAGAATATAACCGCCGATGCCCTGCGGCATATCGTGCAGCAGCAGCGAAGTTCCGTCGGCGCTCCAGCCCATCGGCACAGTCGCCATAAACGGCTCGCGGTCCTCTTCAAAAATCAGGTTGTCGTCAAATCCGCCGGGAGTCGCCACATAGACCCAACTGGTCGAGGGTTGGCTCATCTGCGAATCTTGCATCAAAACGGTGTAGGCGTAATTTTGCCCGGTGGGATTGGGAACTGGCGAAGCCAGATTATAAAAAAGCTGGTCGGTATCGGCGGGTTTTCCCGGTGGCAAATAGAGATCAATACGCCCGGTGGTGGGATCGAAAATCGGGACATGGCTCATATAACTGCCGTACACGCGCCCACCGCCCTGATACGTCCAACCGAACGTCCCCATCGAGAGCGTATAGGCGGCCAGGGTGCTGCCGCTGGCATCCCGATATTCGATGGTGCTTAACTGCTGGTTTTCGCCGGGGATCAACCAGACTTGCAGCCAGGAAGGAGTCCCCTGGGCGTGCGCCGGGGTCACGTGCGGTAGCAGAGCCGCGATCCCAACAGTAATCAAGATCAGGATGAAAGTGCCGCGTAACCGTCGCATCCGAACCACGCCTCCGCTCTAATGGGTCAATCTGTCAGGTTTTGTAGGGGCGATGCTTGCGTCGCCCTGGGTAGGGCCAGCCCACCCCACATCTGAAAGAATCAAGCGCAGTATAGGACGGAATGCTGCCAAGCGCGAGTCAGGGCTGCGGAATGCCCCATAACCGGATGATGTCATCGCTGCCCACACCCGCCAGCAAAGTACCGTCATGGCTAAAGACAATATTTTTCCCCCAATAAACCGGCATATTCAACACAGCCAGATTTTCGCCCGTCGCCACATCCCACAAACGAACCGTGCCGTCCTGGCTGGAAGATGCCAAAACAGTGCCATCTGGGCTGAAAACCACGTGTGTCACCATATCAGTATGGTCGGAAAAAGTCGCCACTGTCTCCTCGGTCAGCGTATCCCATAACCGGATAGAATATTTTGGCTCGGATTCATCGCCCTTTGAGGCAGAGGCCAATAACCGCCCATCAGGGCTAAAACTGAGGCTCGTAATCGTCCCTGTATGCCCCTCCATCGTTCCTAAAATACGCCGGTCTTCTGTCGCGGTGTCGCGCAAAACGATCGTGCCGCCCCACAATCCAACAGTCAGAACTGTCCCTTCCGGGTTAAAGGCCAAAACCGCCGCTGTCCCTGAACGAATAATTAGCCCTATCAGACTTTTGCCGTCACGTGTATCCCACAAGAAAACGCGATCCCCTGTCGAAGCAGCCAGTATCGTACCGGCGTCATTAAAAGCTACCGCTAAAACATTATAGTTTCGATTAGTCTCCAATAAACCGCGCGGTTCACCGTCTGGCCTCCACAAGTGAACCACTCCACTTTGCACAACACCAGAAGCGAACAAGTTGGCACGCAGGCTAAATGTTATAGGGTCGATATAGGGAATCATACCCATCCCCGTAGAATACTGGGGACCATACCCCAGTTGTACCAATTGGCCCGACGAAATATCCCACTGCCAGACTATACTCCCCGATGAATTGGCAGCGATCAGCGTAGTATCATCTAAACCAAATTCTAAAAGATTACTATATCCACTGTAGCCACTGATGATCTCTTGCTGAAAATGCTCATTGATGTCCCACAGATGCAAAACACCATCACTGGTAAAAACAGCTATCTGATCATTGGTCGGGCTAAAAGTCAGTGCAACTACATCAACGTATAATGGAGTTCTTGGCGATGCTTCCTGCTCGTGTGTTGTCGTATTCCAAATGTAAACACCCCCATTCGGACTCCCTGCTGCCACAAATCCCCCATCCAGGCTAAAGTCTAAACAGTTCATATACGCCGACAACCAATTTTCATACAGCATATATTTCTCGCCCGATACCAGATCATATAAATCCACCGTATGCATGTCATTCGTGGCGATCAGCGTTCCACCGCGATTAAACTCAAAATCAAGAGGAAGCACGCCACCAAGTTCGATTATGGTTTCTGGTGTTTCTGGTGAGCCATCCGACCAATTCCAGACCAACACCTGATCACTAGCAGCGATCAACAGTGAGTTATCTTGAGCAAAAGCGACTTGCTCAGAAGAAAAAGCATCGGTGGTTGCGCGGATATTACCTGTCGTAACATCCCACAACGTTATGACATCGATCTCTGTGGCCCAAGAGCCATTAACGCCAGCGAGGATAGTATTATCCGCATTAAAAGCGAGGCCAGACACCGGAACATCCCCCCCATCCCAGCTAAAAGCCAGGCTCATCGCCGGAATATCCCAAAGGTGGATCGTACCATCCTCTAATCCAACAGCCAGCCAACGGCTATCTGAACTGAAAACCATGCGGGTAGACCCGGCTTGAGAGGTTAGTAAACGAGGCTCGGCGATAGGGTGATCCATATTGTGCAGCCATATTCCGCCTGAACTTAATACGGCGAGCGTTTTGCCATCGGGGGACCATTCGGCATCACGAACGCCTCCCCGCCCCAGGGTGTTGATCAAAGAGAGTTGGGACGCATTTTGCGGCGTGATCGGGGGGCGAGCGGGACTATCCTGGGCATAGACGGCGGGGAATATCGCCAATCCCCAAATCATCAAAACAACGACCAGTGATAAGCGGCGCATAGATATTCTCCCCACACTCAACATCGAGCCACAGACTTTTGCGAGGCAGATACTCCGGCTTGCTGTTTACCCCGCCCCGTAGAGCATCCGGTAGGCGCTGTATTGTTCGTAGATGCGGCGCACATAGGCGCGCGATTCGTCGTAGGCAATCGCCTGGATAAACAGGTCAAGGTCCGGCCCAGAGATGCTGACCCACTGCGCCGCGTTGCCCGGCCCGCCGTTATATCCCGCCAGCGCGACATAGGGCAGCGGATCAATCGTATCCATGATCCAGCGCAGATAAAACGTGCCAAAGTGGACGTTGATATAGGGGCGGTAAACGTCGCTGTTCTGATAGTTCGGCCACGCGAGCTGCTCCGCGATCCACTGCCCGGTGTCGGGGATGATCTGCATCAGCCCTTGCGCAGCGGCGTAGGAGGTTGCGAAGCCCTCGAACAAACTTTCCTGCCGGATCAGCGAAAACACCAGCAGCGGATCGAGATTGTATTCCTGGCAGTTGGGCAACACCAGATCGCTGTAATAGGTCGGGTAGCGCAGCCGGGCGATAAATCGCGGAACCTGCGCATCACTCTGGCCGGAATTCACGATCAGGGTTGCCGCCGCCGTCAGCGATAGGCGATACAGCCCCAGATCGCGGAAATAGAGCGCAAGCTGGTACGTCGCCAGCGGATCGTTTTCCATCGCTTCGCGCAGTGCGTCGAATTCCGCCTCGGCGGCTTCATACGCGGTGGTGGATGCGCCGACGATCATCAGTTCGCGCCCGCTCACCATACGCGGATCAGCTTCCAGCGCCGGGCTGAGCGTGTACAATGTCCCCGTTTGCGTGATGCCGTAAGTCGTCCGCAGCCAATTTTCCGCCTCGGTCAACTGGGCCGCCTCGTCAAATTCAAACACGGTGGAAGCAGGCGGCTGGAACGGGGCGCGGCCATTCAGCAGATCATCCGCGCGCAGGCTGTAATATCCACCCGGATCAGCAGCGGCGGCGGCCTGATACGCCTGCCGGGCGAGATCGTCTTTGCCGTCGAACTGGTATAATCGCCCGACCCACAGATACGCAGCGGCCTGATTTTCGCCGGTCCCGGTGCTGGCAAGCTGGCCGAATAACTGCGCCGCCATCGCGGTATCGCCCGCTTTATAGGCCATCGTCGCGCCCAAAAACAACCCTTCTTGCGCCCATTCGCTGCCGGGATACTGCTGGCCGAGAATATCAAACGTCGAGAGAGCGCTGTCCGTGTTGCCGAGCGTGCTGTAAAGATACCCCGCCCGCCATAACGCTTCGGCCCCCTGCGGTACTTCAGGATGCAGGGTCGCGAGTTCGGTATAACGCTGAATCGCGCCGACGACATCCCCGCTGCGAAACAACGTGCTTCCCTGTTCGAGCCACGCATCCCCAAAAGAAGTATCGTCAGGATAGGAGTCGATCACGGTCTGGAAGGCAGTGATCGCGGCCTGCGTGTTGCCCACCTCGCGGTACGATTCTCCTAACATCAGCAGCGCGCCGGGCGGCGCATAACCGAGTTCGCTGGTGTATGTGTTGATCGCCTCAATCGCGGCGGCGTAATCTTCGTTGGTGTAATAGATCAAAACCTGGGTATAGGTGTCTACCTGGAGGCCCGCGCCGATCAGCGATCCGAGCGCCTGATAGGCGGAATACGTTTCGGGATAATCGCGCACGATCACCTGCAAACGGTTATAACCGCCCGCCACATCCCCACTGTTGATCAACAACTGCGCCGCCTGTAACATGATGCTGGCGCGATAACCGTCGTTCTGCGCTTCGGCCAAAATCGCGTCATATTGGGCGACGGCCTGTGCCAGATTCCCGATGTTGATATACCCGGCAGCGACTCGTTCGCGCAGCGCCATCTGAGAGGAAAGTTCACGGGTGGCCCCCGCCGCTTTGGCATAGGCTTCAAACGATGGGGCGGGCTGTCCGAGCGCGAGATAAGCATCACCGATGCGCTCGTACACGTAGCTGTCAATCAACCCCGGACGCAGCCCGACATAGGTCGAAAAGTCGTTGATCGCTAACTGCCACTCTCCCAGGCCCAGATAAGCATCTCCGCGTAAAAAGGTCGCGTGTGGCAGGCGGGAATCGGTGGGATATTCGCTGATAAACCGCGACAGCGCCGCCGCCGACTGGTCAAACAATCCCTCGCGCAGCGCCGCCTCCCCCAGGCCATAGATCGCGCTCGCGCGCAGCGCCGGGTCCGCGTCTGGCTGAATGATCACCGCGTCGAAAAAATTCACCGCCGTCACGTAATCGCCGTTGTGCAGCGCTTGTTCGGCGTCTGCAAAAGCGACAGCAGGCGGCAGTGTGGGCGTGGGGACAAACTGCGGCGTCGGCGTGATATACGGCACCTGCGGCGTTTGCGGCTGCATCAGCGCCGGGTTGCTCGGCGTGGCCGTAATAACCACTGG
>JACRBK010000124.1 GCA_016234525.1 Chloroflexota bacterium | reverse complement strand
CCAGTGTCGGGAACGAGGTAAACTGTTCGACCAGCCGGTTTACCAGATCATTGATAAAGCGCGTTTCCAGGACAAACGTCCCCGGCACTTCCGACAGGCTGCGGCGCACCTTCCGAATCTCGGATTCTTCTACATCGGCAATCGCCAGCACGTCATTTGGCTGGTAGGGTCTGAGCGCCTCCAGCGGGGCAAAAATGCGCGAATTGCTGGCGGCGGTAATATCAACTTCTTGCGTGACACCGACGACCACGAACCAGACTTCGCCGCGCGATGAGCCTGTCCCGGCCCGCAGTTTGATCCGGTCACCGACTCCGAAATCGGAGAAGTTCGACCAAAATCCCTCATCGGCGCTGGGCCGCTGAATGACGGCGGGCCAATATCCCTCGGCATCCGGCTGTCCATCCAGCGTGGGATCGAGGTTGCGACCTTGCTCCATCTTCACATCGGGCAAATTAGAGGTAATGTCGCGCCCGTCCACCGAGCTAAAGAAACCGGAGAGTTGATTATTTCTCACGGCGCGATTTTCGCTGACATCCCAATAGGAGGTGATCTGTGTCTCATAGGTAGCGAGCATCGAAAAACTGCGGATACTGTCGCCTTGTTCTTCCAGTTTGACCCGCAGCGCGTCGAGAGTCTCGTTGCTGGCCGACGCCGTAAAGACCAGCACATTCCCGCCGGTCACGTCCTCTAACAACTGCTCGAACGCCTTCGTGATCGAGTCTACCAGCATCGTGATCACGCTCAGCGTGAAAATACCGATCACCAGCGCCAGCAGGGTAGACGCACCGCGCGATTTGGTGGAGAGCATCCCCCGCATGGCGATCTTGAGGTCGATGAATGCGAAACGCTGGATCAACCGGCCTATAATCCACAACGGCAGCACCAACACGATGATCAGCGGGATCAGCGGCCAGAAGGCCGGGAATAACATCAGCAGGGCAGTAGCGCGGACCTCGTGCAGTTTGCCGCCGCCCGCCGCCCAGATAATCCACCAGAACAGCAGATACATATAACCGACCAGCAGCGTGGTGACAGTCAGGATCAGCAGGGCAGGGGTGTAATAACCGAAAAATCCCCCGGCAGCGGTCAGCCCGACCAGAATCAGCGGCCAGCGTAACAGGTGCAGCAGCCAGCTTCGCCCACGCCGCCGCGCCCGCATCGAGAGGAAATCGCCCAAAATGATCGGCAGCGCCATCAGCAGCCCGAACGCCGCCCCGATGCCGGTTACGATCTCGTTGATCGACGGCACATCTTTGAGCAGATCGCCCATCAACTGTTGGGCCAACAGGCTCATCAGCGCGATCAGACAGACCATCGCGACGAATGCGCTCAAACGGCCCGTTTTGGGGATCATCGTTTCGCTGGGGCGCAGCACCACCGCTGGGCGAATTTGAGAGGCGGCGAGAGTGGGCAAAAATCCGAACACGGTGGTGATCACCAGGCCCGCCGCGATCCCGGCCAGCGCCGGGCGCAGCGCAATGGTGAAGGCTAACGATTGGCCCAAAAATGTTTCGGCAAAACCTTTGGTGAGAAAGGCCAACCCCCAGCCGCCGACGATTCCCCCCAGGCTGCCCACGAAGCCCATGATGATCGCTTCGACCAGGAACAGCACTGTGATCTCGCGGGGCTGAAGCCCTAAGGTTTTGAGAACCGCCACTTCGGTCGTGCGGCGGCTGACGATGACCAGCATCGTATTGATGATCCCGATCCCGCCGATCAACAGCGACACCAATCCCATCACGACGACCAGATCGTCCACACGATCCGAGATCAGCGAATTCTGGTCGCGTAGATCGCTGGTGCTGGATACTCCCACCGCCCAAAACTGCCGGTCCAGATTTCTTTGTACTTCATCGACCTCTGACGGGTCCGCCAGCCGGACATAAATCTCATCCGCCAGCCCTGGCTGAATGCCTTCAAAAAGCGTTGTGGCGCTGGTATCGAGATAATAAAACCCAAACAGTCCGGCCAGAAAACCGGTCCCCGAATTGCGGAATCCAGCTTCGGCGTCGGTGGAGACAATGCCGCGCACGGTGAAATCCTGGCTCGCGCCCGCGACGCGCACCCGGTCCCCGACCTGGGCTTCCAGGTCTTCAGCGAGATTCTGGCCCAAGACAATATCATTCGGCCCGCGCAGCATCTCGTCCAGCGAATCGCCGTCCAGCGATTTAACGTCGCCGTAGACCGGGTATTTGTCGGCCTCGATGATGAAACTGAGGATGAACATTTTATCGGTATCCCGATCCGGCGCGCTGATGCTCCATCCCACGCCCAGCCCTTCGAGCGGCTGGCGATAGGTGAGCACCGTGCCGGGATAATGCTCATCGAACCACGCTTGCAGCGCTGCAACACCGCGCGCAGTGAATGCCTGCCCGGTTCCTATCGATTCTTCGAGTTCGGTGGTGTTGCCACCCCAACCGCCCTCCGGATTCAGCCGCAGATCGCCCCGGTTGCTTTCTTGCAGACTGCCGGTCAGGGTATCGTTGATCATGATCGCCAGCGTTTGCAGGCTGACAATGGTCGCCACGCCTGCCGCGATACATAACAACGAAAACAGGCTGCGCTGCCGGTTGACGCGCAGATCATTAATGGAATGAGTGATAAAAAACAGCAGGCGTTCCAACACAGGCGTTTCTCCGTGAAAAATGGTTTTCAGCCGTTATGTGATGAGTGTGCGGCGCTGTTTATAATACGCAGCCCGGTGCAGATGGGTGCACCCATCCAAAATAAGATTAACCGATCTGGGGGTTCATCTCAACGATCAGTCTTTTTCGCAGTGGTGGGGTATAATAAAAGTGGTTATTGTGTTACCACCAAAGGGGACAGCCGATGGATCTCAACGAACTACTCGATTCGGTGACCTACGTCCGGGATGAGGAAGAACACATCATCGCTGTAGAGGTTCCCATTGAAATGTGGCGCGTTTTGTTGGACCAGATTCAGCAGATGGAAGAGCGCGAAAAGGCCCGGCAAAATCTGGCCCGTCTGCGCAGATCTCATGAGACCGGCGGCGCGCCGGATCAACCCTAATCTATTGGAGGCGTAGAGCTATGCCCCGCATTTTTCGCTGGCTGTTAGTTGTTAGCGCGCTGCTGCTGCTGACGGCGTGTGATCGTAAGGAAGACCCGAAACCTTCAGCCCCACGCCCCACCCCGATGCCCGCTGTGATCACACGCATTGTTACGCCTGAGCCGACGACCACGCCGCTCCCCACGCCTACCCTGGCGTATGACATCCTGACGGCGGAAGGGCGGTGGATTTTGCGCTTCGATCTGCTGCTAACCAACGGCGGTTTTGCTCAAGAAATCGCCTACAATGGGTTTGCCGATATGCAGGTCAGCCTGGATGGAACGATCTTGGGGAGTGGGTATTTGCTGTCGAGTATGTACAGTCCTCCTTGCGCGGTGGGATCAGTGACGAATCAACCGCTGGAATTCACAGCGCGGGGTGTGACCTATGCTCAAGGCGAACAAGTCGTGGCCCAGGTCGATCTGCTTCCCACCAACACGGATCAGGCCGAAGTTTACACGCTGATCTGTCCCGATTTTGGGGATGTGCGCGAGTTTAACCAGCCGCTGCTGTGGTATATGCTCGATGCGTTAACATTGCGCGATGTGGGCGGGGCGACGATGGACCGGCTGCGCTGGACGTTTGCGCTGAAAAATATCCAGTCATTTCACTTTGAGGCCGATCTTTCCCAGGAAACCGGGGGACGGTTGAACGGCTATCTGACAGGGGATGTCAGCCTAAGCCGGGGATAAACCACAAGCGAGGGCGCGGCAGTGTCGCGCCCTAATACTCTTCGTTATTTTTTT
>JACRBK010000700.1 GCA_016234525.1 Chloroflexota bacterium | reverse complement strand
TGTGTAATTCTAAGTATACCCTAAGTTGTGTAAACTTTTACGCTGTAAGCCATCATGAGCGGAAAATTCACCAAGATTTCATAAATTTTTTATGGTGTAATTTACCGGGCAAAACTGGCAGGCGGGAACAGGTCGATTATAATGGGGCGAAATTTGGCTGAATAGGAGAGCGGGCAATGATTCGTTGGTTTGCTCAGTGGCGCGCTCGGCGGGCGGCCCGGCGGCGCTCGGTCCGGCGGATTTTCCGGCGATGGGGTCGGCGTTAATCAGGCTGGCGGTTGTAAAGGCAAGGTATGGGTAAACAGATCGCGGCACGTCTATTCCAAAACCGGCTGGCATTATATGTGATATTGCTGGCCGTAGAATTTCTATTTATGGTCATCAACTGGCTCAATGCCCAGTTTCGTGATTCGACCGATGGTTGGGAGCTAAAAATCAGCTTCATTGACAACCATCTGATTCCGGGTGGGTGGTGGTTGATTCCCTATACGGTCGGCTTTTTTTTCGCCGGGCTGATTCCGCTGTGGGCGATGCTGCACATGCCCAACAAACTCTACCGCCAATATCTGTTGGCGATGATAACGGCGGCGCTGGCGAGTTACGCGATCTATATTTTGCTGCCCACCTACGTCACCAAACCCGCGCCGGATCAGGTTCCGGGGCAGGATTTTTTGGCGCGCACGCTGCGCCGGTCCTATGAAGTCGATGCCGCGACCAGCACGCACAACGCCGCCCCCAGCCAGCATGTATTTTATGCGCTGCTCAACATGTGTTTTATGATCCGCTTCCGGCCTCGCCTGCGGGTGTTTTTCACCTGGGTGATATTGGCTGCGCTGATCACCGTCTCGACGGTGACCACACGCCGCCATAATATGCCAGACCTGATCAGCGGGTATGTGATGGCGGTAGGGATGTATTATGTAGGGCTGCGATTGGGATCGCGGATCACGAATTGGCTCGGCGACGAAGACGGCCCCATTCATCTGCCGCCGTTCGCCGCCTGGATACAGCGTTATGGGCTGCCGCCGTCGCCGTCGCGTTCGTATGAAATCAATTAAACGATAGTGGCGCGCGCACCCCGGCTAATTGCTGTCGGGCTGGCCGCCTGGCCCTGGCGCACCGGCGTGAATACTGTCCAGACTGCGCCCGATTTCCCAGGGGTAAACGATATAAGCATCCGTCACCGCGCCATAAAAGTCGGGTTCGGCGCGGCTGAACAACGAGCGGTAGGGGTTAAAATGCAGCACGCAGGTAAAAGCGGCAGCCCCTACGGATCGGCAGCGGTTTTTGACCGCTGTGCTGGTTCGCCCGCTGCCCCACACATCGTCCACGATCAGGACACGGCGGTTAGCCAGCAGCTTTTCGTCGGGGAACTGGAGAAACTGCGGCCATACCAACAACCGCGCTTTGTCGTCGCCCGCCAGTTCGCGCGGAAAGTCTACCGATGCAATTAACACCTCGGTGATATTCAGCACCTCGCACAACATCCCGCCAGGAATCAATCCGCCGCGTGTGATCATCACCATCGCGTCAAAATGCCCGGCAGCACGGAGCTGCGGCACTAACACATCCACAAGTTTGTCAACATCGGACCAGGTGAGCAGTTCGTGACGTATGGGGTGGCGTGCCGGATCCATCGAATGTTGTCCTTCATTATCCAAATCGGTCAAATAGGGTTCAGTCAAGAATTATGATCCCAGATGGGCATAAAGTCAACGCAGCGCCAGTGAGCCTAAATGCCTGTCACGGTGAATGCCTGTGACGGTAAATGTCTGTGACAGTAAATGCTTGTGAGAGTAAATGCTTGTCACAAAGGTGAAAGCACTGGATAATTAAATTAACAAGTGTTCCCGCCGCCTCATCTGGGTGCGGCGGCACAGTAAGGAGAGAAAGCTGTGCGTACTCCCGCCGAACGGAGCATTGAAGTCCTGATGTGGTCGTCGATCATCATCTGGCTTGGTCTCGCCCTGCTCGCTGACCTGTTAGTGTTTACCTGGTTGATCACCATCGTGCTGAGCGTGATCCTGCTGAGTTCTGCCATTTATCAGCACAGCCAGGGTTGGCATACCTCGCTGGGGATCTGGGTATTTGGCATCTGGATGGCGGTTTTTAGTGTGATTGAAATCGTCAGCGAACTGATCGCCGCTATTACCGGAACCGACGGACTGAATATCGACCTGGGGGTATATCTCGGCGTGGCGCTCGTATCTATGGGCGTGGCCTCCGTCTTTCGTACTATTCGCGTGGGCGGACAAGGGGGGGCGGCTTATGCCCCCGATCAAACAGGCCGCCAGCGCACAACGTCGACCGCTACCGGCAATACGCGCTCGCGCAGCCCGCGCCGCATGGACACGCAGTCTAACTCGGCATATACCCCTCCTGTGCGCGGGCAGTCGGGCCGGCGCAGCAGCCGCCAACCAGCCGATTATCGTACCAATCAGGATGATCAGTTTGATCAGGCGCTCGAAGAATATGGTTATGACGAGCCTGAAGCAGCAAATTCTCGCGGATCATCGCGCGCGGATTCTTCAGCCCGCACCGGGCGACAGTCAGCGTATACCACCGGGCGGCAGCAGTCGGCGCAGCGTACCGCCCGACAGCCCGCCAGCCGCACCCCACAGCGGGGTGGGCGGCAGGATGATTATGGATATACCCCGGCGAATGAGGTTGACGATTACGGTGGCCCTACCCAATCCCTGCCTGATTCCTCACGCACGCCGCGCCGCACCGATGATCGCCGTCGAGCCAACCCGGTCGGCGGGCGTCGAGAGGCCCCTGCCAGTGACACTTCGTCTGAACTGGAGTCGCGGGTAGAAGACATCATTCGCCGCAGCCGGGATCGCCGTACCCAGCCGCCGGAGGATTTGCCGTATTAATTGAATGAGTGGAGAGCGCCAGGGTTAAATCCCTGGCGACGGTATCCCACACACCAACGCACTGTGCCGCCCGGCGACCTGAGTCAGCACCACCACCGCCGGGCGGCCTGATCCTCGCCATTTGAGTTGGCGCAGCAGATCGTCCGGCTGGATCGGGCTGCCGCGTTTTTTGACGGTCAGTTCCCCAACGCCCAAAGATTCCAGCCGCGCGCGCAGCCGTTTAAGATTGAATGGCATCCAGTCCCACACCGGCCAGCAGCGCGCCCAGGGTGACATCACCGCCGTATCGGCGGTCAGATAAGCAATCGTCTCATCCAGCCGGTACATGGGCAGATTTAGCCGCGCGGCGAGTTCGCTCAGCAGCCCGGCGCGGATCACGGCGGGATCAGGCTCGTATAGATAAGCACGGGGTTCTGACAGCGGCGGCGCGGCCAGATCGAGCGGGATCAATGTCTCGCCGGAACCATCCGGCCCCAACCGTGACGCCCACCGCCCGCGAAAACCGAACGCCCCGCGCCACAACAGCGCCTCTTTAAGTTCCCCGTCCCGGCTGACAAACTCTATGCCTGCCCCGGTGTCGGTATAAGGGCGCAGTTCGTCCAGGTCTACCCCTGGCGAGAGTTTGACCCCCAGCGCTTCAAACGGCCAACTGTCGATTACGTCGAGCGGCGGCAGATAGCCGCGTACCGAATACACCCGCTGGCCGGAATCGCGCCGGGCCGGGTCGAAAAACGCCGCCGAAATCTGGCGCAGCGCCAGCGGCAGCGGATCGCGTAGATCGGCCTGAATCCAATCCGCCGCCCGGTCATAAGCCGACAGGTTCGCGCGGGCCATGTTCAGGCGCAGCGCGTCGCGATCCAGCCCGATCACCGACGCACCCGGCACAGCCGCCAGCGCCAAGGTATCTCCACCGATGCCGCAGCCCAGGTCCGCGATCCGATCCCAGCCCACGAAACGCCGCGCGCTCCACCCAGCGATCTCCTCGCCGCTGGATTGTTCGAGCGCATCCGTCGTGAAAAACATCGAACCGGCCTGGCTGAACTTTTCTGCTGCCCGCCCGCGCAGACGCGCCAGAGTCAAGGCCGCGCCCGCGATCTCGGCAGGGAGATCACGCCGCAGCCGGGTAAGCAGAGGAAGCAGATTGTTTTCGCTCAGATCAGCCGCCGCCAGCCCCGCCAACAGGTCGCGCCCCGCCGCGCTGATCAAAAAGTCCCATGCCGCACGATCCATTCGTTTACCCCTTGAAACCAACAAAAAACCGGCGAACAGGGCATGGCCCGTTACCGGCTTTCTGGTATACGTGGGTGTTGATGGCGAGCGCAGTGTGCCGCGCTCACCGGACCAACAGCTAATGAAGCTGCTTGATCAACGCCTGGAGTTCTTTCCATTCGTCAGCGTCAAAGAACAGCACACCCCAATCGAGTTCGACTTCGGCTTCTTCTTCGTCGGCAGCGGCGCGGATCATATCCAAAAATTCGTCCCATTCTTCGTCGAAGAAGTGAGCGGTCACCGGGCCGAGTTCGATATGAAAGCTCGTCTCACCGTCGGGTTCTTCCGAGGTCCAGACGGTATAGTTTTCTGTTTCAGCCAGGGTTTCCACCGGAATTTCCGGCATATCGTCATTGTTAGCCATATGTAGCAAATGCTCCTCAAACACACAATTAACAGGCGGGACCAATTGTCGCTGTACTCGCCCATTTTGTCTAGGGCCATGTTAGGTCAATCTTCGTTTTGCACCTGGGCGCGCAGTGTGAGGATCACATCACGCGCAAACAGGCACAACTCGCCGTCCCAATCTTGCCCATAACCCGCCGATTCGAGGGCCGCTATCAGCGTGGGCTGCTGCACGGGCTTGAGTTCAACCGTGTCGTGATGCAAGCCTGTCGCCAGCCGTCGCAGATCACGCGCTGCCGCTGCCAGTTCGGAGTCCGCCGCGTCGAAATAGGCGATCTTCAGCGATGGATCACCCGCGAACCGTTCTTTTCCGGTGGGATTAAGCAGCGCAACTCCACCCAACAGCGCCCGATCCTCGCCCAACGGCCAGCCGTACACCAGCCCGGCGGCTAAACGTTTGCCTAACTTCTCTGGGGTGATCAGGTGGAATGTCCAGTCGTGCTCCATGCTGCGCTGCGCCAGGGCGAATCGCTCTGACCCTTCGAGCCAGTCCACCACGCGCGGCAGATCGTCAAACGACAGCCGCCGCAGTCCTTGTAACGGCTCGTCCAGCGCCCCGGCGAAATAGTGGACAAACTTCGCGCCCAGCTTGAAGGCCGATTCGCGGGCCAACTTGAAGGTCGCCTCGTTATCGGAGCCGGTGGAAAAACGCAGCACGCCGCTGCCGCGCCAATGCGCCTGATTGATCACAAAATGATGCAGAATACGGGCGATGCCCTGCCCATGAAACGCAGGATCGACTCGCAGCCCTTCCATCCACCATTCCCCGTCATCAAAGCGGGTGAGTTTGGCGACTCCGATCACCTGATCGTGCAGATCGGCGACATAAAAGCCGCCTGATGGATCGCTAAGCCATTGGTTGATCACGCGCGGCAGATAGTCCTCGCCATCCCAGGTTTGGGCGGCAATCGCTTCAATGGCCAGGCGATCTTCGGGCTGCGCGGGCCGGATACGCAGTTCCGCCCGCGTGAATGTTCGTACAGCGTCAGATGGTTGTATCATGGTTCCTCAAAATAAATTTCTAAAAGCTCCCTGTCCTGCCGCTTCCAGCTTGCTCGATTGGCCCGGCGGGGAGCCTATCGGGGCCATCGTCGTTCTGGACTGGAAACCGTTTGTTAAGGAAAAACCGCATGAGCCGAAAGATAAACCCATGATGTTGGGTGGTATAGGCGGGCAGCGCCGGAAAAACCTCTTCGTCTAATAGTTTACCACGCAGATAACGCCCGAACAGGCGCAGCGTGGCGACCATCGGCGCGGCGAGGATCAACCCTAACACACCCGCCAGGTCTGCCCCGATCAGAATAGACACCAGCACCACAAACGGGTGCAGGTCCAGGCTGCGCCCCAAAATGCGCGGGACGAGGAACATCGCCTCTAACTGTTGGATGCTCATATAGGTCACAGAGACCACAATCGCATAGGGCAGCCCGGCTTCAAGGCCAGGGATTGTCGCGCTGTCCGTCGTGAACGCAAACAGCAGCGCGGGAACCTGCGAGATGGCTGGCCCCAGGTTGGGAATAAACTCTAACAAACCCGCTAACAATCCTAACAACAGTGGCTGCGGCAGCCCCAAGATCAGCGCGGCGCAGTAGGTAGCAAGCGCGATCACCAGACATAACATCAGTTGGCCGCGCAGATACGCATTCCAGATCAACCCCAGTTCGTGCAGCATCCGCCGCACGTCGCCCTGATAACTTTCAGGGGCAGAACACACCAGATAATCTACAAAAACCGGGCCGTCACGCATCAGATAAAACAGCATGACCAGCACAAAAAACAATGTGAAGAGAAACGATACCGCGCCGCCGACCAATCCCAGCGCCGAATCAGCCAGCGATAAAACCCAGTCTTGCAGCGTCGCCGTCAGGCTGCTTTCGGGTGAATCGCCGTTTTGCTGCGTGAAGGCTTTTTCCAGTTCATCCCAGGGGACATATGTCTGGCTGCCAATTTTGATCGGCCTGCTCAACACGGAGCGCAGATCGGCTTCGGTATCTTCGAGCAGGGTGGGGAGATCGTCGGCAAAAGCGCGAAGCTGGGTCACCGTCGCCGGGACGATCAGGCCGATGAACAGCGCCATCAGTCCAAACACCAGCAGCCAGGTCAGCACCACGCTCAACGCCCGGCGCTGCCCAAACGATTTGATCCACACCAGCCGGCGCTCGAAGATGGCGACGACGGGCGTGAGCAGGTAGGCCAATACTAAGGTAACGGTGATCGTACCCCAGATGTTTTTATCGATCCGGCGCGCAAACAAATAGAGCAGCACCACCATCGACAGCGTAACGGCGCGTTTGGCGTTTGGCCCCCAGGGAGGGCTGGTGACAGAGGGCGGCGTATTGGACACGTTCTTATCTCACGATAAATTCACTTTGATTTTAACGCGGCACGGCGGCAAAGTCGACTCGTTGGTGACGAAGTGGGCTGGCTGAGCCGGTTTGTATAAAGCGTCCAATGGCACAGAAATAAAAAATTTCTAAAAATGGCTTGGCTAATAACGAGGGGCCTGCTACAATGAGAGTGATAGGTGAGCCAACGGTGTTTTAGGCTGGACGAGCGCAGCAGAACAAATTTTAAAAGGCATTCGCTAAGATATTTATGTGTTAAGAACCTGCACTTATCATTGGTTGTGATAATGCCTCGTGCCGGGCATTTAGAAGAAGGTTTGAACGCACTAAGTCATAGCTCTGCCTGCTCACGTTTTTTCTCCGCGCCTTGCTCCGTTGCCCACCTGAAACCTGGTCCTCCTTAGCCGGATAAGGCCGTGCTGAGGAATTTGCGGTTTTGAAAGTGGCTGCCGATGACAGCGTATTTGATTGTAGACGTAGATGATTTGCTCCAACGCCTGGAAGCACGGGGTGTCGCTCAGGATATTCAAAAGATCGCCAGGGCGCTGTTAAACAGCGCGTCGCTGGCGGCGGGCCTGGGCAGCACAGATGATCTGGTGGCGATTGCGGTGGCCGACTGGAACAGGCATCGCCGCCCAACCGGCGGCGCAGGTGTCAATGTTCAGCAGGTGTTCGCCGATCTTCACTTTGATCTCTTTAACGTGCCGGATCGACAATTTATCGCCGACGCGCTGCTGCTGCATTATTTCTCTTTTGAAAATCAGGTGGTCGATGAACTGATCATTGCGACCTCACGCCTGGACGTTTCCACGCTGATCCACCGGGTCCAGACGACTGACCGGGCGCGTGTGCGCATCTGGGGTGACGAACTGCCGCCGGATCTGACGAATGTGATCTTCCAGCCGCTCGAAGTGATTCTCGGCCTGCCGAGCA
>JACRBK010000695.1 GCA_016234525.1 Chloroflexota bacterium | reverse complement strand
TTTGACAGCCGCGCCAGCTATCTGACCTACAGCCCGGATGGGCGGCTGATCGCGGGAGCGGAGTCTGATCAGATCATCCTGTGGGATGCGCGCAGCGGCACAAAAGTCACCACCATCGAGCAGGGATTCAGCTCGTCCCGCCTGGTGTTCACCAGCGATTCTCAAGAACTGTTGAGTAATGATGGCAGCAATCTGGTATTTTATTCAGCGAGCGATGGCCGCGTATTGAATCAGTTTGAATGCCGCTGTGGTGTTTTTGACCTGAGTCCTGATGGAGAACTGATTGTCCTGCATACCTATGAAGATCAGGTGCGGCTGGTGTCTTCTTTTTCGGGGACGGTGATCCGCGAACTGGGAAGTGAGGAAGATTATCTCAGCCAGATCGAGTTTAGCCCGGACGGACGTTTTGTAGTGGCCGCCGGCAGCGGTGGATTAATGATAGTCTGGAATGCGGTCACTGGGGAGACTATATTTGACGGTAACAGCAATCTCTCTTCCTCTGATCAATTTGCCTTCCACCCCACCGAAAACACCCTGGTGCTGGGGCAGAGCAGCGAAATGGAGTTTTACGCAGTCGATGAACAAGGACTGCGTTTTCTCCGCTCGAATGATCTCGGCGAAAGTTTCTTCTCTATCCAGGGCCTGACCTACAGCGCAGACGGGAAAGAGATCGCGCTCGGCAACTTTTTCAATGGTGTGTGGCTGTGGAATGTCGATGATAAACGTGTGACCTATAAACTCAAGAGCGAAGAAGGGATCGATACGGTGGCATTCAGCCCGGATGGGCGTTCAGTCATCGGGGCGGGGTGGTTCGGCGACATATACGAATGGCAGGTGCGCGGCGAAGCGCAGAATGTCCAACAGCCGACAGAAGCGCCTCGCCTGACCGATGTTACCGCTACTTTTACGCCTACTCCGGCCTCGGCTTTTCCGGCCCTGATGCGCAGCCCCACTCCGCTCCCACTGGTGGCAGCGACCCCTGCTGCCCCGGTCGACTGCACCGTTCGCCCGGCTGCACAGGCGGCACGTATCCGCAGCGGCCCCGGCACTGAATATGCGGTCATGGGCAATCTCTCAGCCACCGCCAGCGCCAACGGCCAGCTTACCGGGGCAGACAATTTTACCTGGTGGCGTCTGGCCGATGGGCGCGGTTGGGTGCGCGAAGACGTAGTCGAAGAGATCGGAAGCTGTGATCAACTGCCGCAAGCCTCGTAGGAAGAGTTTAGAAAACTGGCCAACCGCCGAGCAGCCCGATCCAAAACAGGACGATGTAGGCTAATACCGGCAGGGAGATAATGAATAATTTATCTGGGGTGCGCCCGTTCAGGGCGATCGGAGCCATAATCAAGGGTATTGCTGCAACCAACAAAATCAACCCACCAATGATAATTAGTCCGACTCCGGCTCCAACTAGAACCGCTAATCCAGTAAGCGCATCTTTGAGAGTAGCCGTGATATAGTCCCCACCGACTCCCAAAATCAGGACGGCGACCAACACGACGGCTGTGAGGATAATTGTGATACTCATACGAGTATCTTCGTTGGAGGTGTCGGACATTCCCCCGGCAATGCTAACCCCAACGCGATAGCCCGTAAACAGGCCGCTTGGCAGGGCTATTAACGCGATCAAACCTATCATCAAGCGTTCTGAAAGCTGAACGTCCGCATATTGGGCCAGGGCTGCAAATACAATGATCATGCTACCGCTGAAGAGTACCGCTGTAAAAACAGCGACCAACGCTCCCGGAATAAAAACAATGGCGCTGGATAACACGAGATAAATGGCTATATAAAACACCAGGAATCCAACCACACCAACTACCGCCACTAACAGCAGCGATCCGAGGCTACTGAGCGCATTGGCTCCGCTGCCTGCGATAATATCTGCCAATTTATAAGTCAGCACGGCTCCACCAACACAAACGATGACCAATAAAATAGCGATGGCAACACTATCTGCCGCGTCCATAATGTTACCAAAAGTTTTGGAATTTTCTTTGGTCGATTCGGGATGACGATCTTCTCCTTCAAGCGCCGCTCCGGCTACTCCACCGATTGTAATCAGCAGCAGGCTGGCGATTACAATGCCGATAAATGGGCGGGTTTCAGCCACCAGCGTGATCACCGGCGGCAGTAGAATAAAAAAGACCGAACCGAGCACAAATAGTACTAGATCGTCTGACTGCTCGTTCCCCAGGCTGCCTGTGAGCAGCCAGCCTGACACAATGACGATCATCCAGACTAAATGAGGGATCCCCAACAGCTTATGAGTTGTAGGCATAGTCCCCATCAGCAACCCTAAAAACAGAATAAATAGCGGTAACCATGTCACCGTACTGATGAACCAGGGATCAAAGATTTGCCGATTTGTACCCAACATCTGTTTTTTGTAATCCATCACTCTGCCGGGGTTACTACCAATCCACCACCACAGATTAAATGATCCGGGAGAGATTATCGGGGCAGGCGTTCGCGTGAAAATCGGCGGCGGCGTTGGGTCAAAGGGAATTGATTGGACAACGGGGGGAACCGGTGCAGGTTTCTCTAGGGTTGCTGGTTGGGACCCAGTCGCTTCGACTTGACGGAGCGCAGTTGCTTTGGCTTGACGCGCTTTTTCTGCCTCAAGCTGTTTCATTTCCGCCTCGGTTGCTAAGCGTTCGCTCCGCTGAGCCGGACTCTCGATACCTAGATGCTCAAAAATCTCGTTGGCTAAGTCTTGAATCACTGGGTCGTAGGATATACCGTTGCGTATATCGAATCGTTGAGCAATGATATGTGATAACGGGATCGAATCACGTGGATCACCAAGCACTAACAACCGGAAAATCGGTTTCGTTTGCTCTTCAGCATAATTAATTTCTGCTCGGACCCATCGTGAATCTTTAGCCGAAGGAGAAAAGAGAACTAACAAGCAACCCGTGTTTTCGATGGCATTTTCAATCGTTTCCTGCCAGTCAGGAGAATTAGAAGGGATTCTTTCATCAGTCCAGACATTCAGCCCGCTGGCACGCAGACTCGCGCGAACGCGCTGCATGATCGCCGTATCAGCACGACTGTAACTTAAAAACACGTCGTGCTGCCAATTTGGTTGGCTGAAGCTCGATGATGGCTGGTTTGCCATACGTCGTTTGAGTCCGTGTAGGCAGAAGGCGAATAGTGAATAGTATTATAACTATACCCTCTTGCAGTGCGCAAGCAGAAATGAGAAATTTAAATGCAAATTCGAGTTTCTGTTATTCAATCTCCTGCCGCCGCAAAATAACGCAGCTTGCGCCGATAGACAGCGCCGGTAATGCCAGCGCTACGATCAGCGCACCCCAACGGGCCGGGCTGTGATCGTCTATCGCCAGCGCACGCCCCCAACTCAGCAGCGCGTCCGGCGTCAGGCGGGTGAACATACCCGCCAGCAGAATCACCAGCACCAGCAAAAACGCG
>JACRBK010000694.1 GCA_016234525.1 Chloroflexota bacterium | reverse complement strand
TGTGGCCGGCAGCGGCGTCTATGTCGCGGAGAAAGTAGGGCGAGAGAGTTTCGCCTTCCAACTGACCGCCGGGGCGCGTGAATATCGCCGTATCCTCACCCCGCTCCAACGGCAGGTGAGCATCGTGGTGCGTCTGCTCGTCGTCCTGGCGATTAGCCTCGCCGTGCTAATGATCCTCTCATTTGCCATCGAAGACGAACCGTTTGACCAGATTGTGCAAGATACGGCGGTTGTGATCTCGCTGGTTCCGCAGGGTTTATTGCTGATGATCACCGTTGCTTATGCCCTGGGCGCGGTACGGATCGCCAACAAAGGTGCGCTGGTGCAACAGATCAACGCCGTCGAGTCGCTGAGTAATGTTGATGTATTGTGCCTGGATAAAACCGGGACGCTGACCACCAATCGTATCCAGCTTCGCCAGATCGTGCCGATTAGGTTGGAAGAAGAAGCGCTTCGTCAAACGTTAGGCCATTTTGTTGCCAGCACAGGCCGGATCAACCGCACCGCGCAGGCGATTAGCGAAGTCTGCCAGGGGACAGCTTACCCGGTCAGTGTGCAAATTCCGTTTTCGTCGGACTATAAATGGAGCGGCGCTTCGCTGGATGGATCAGGCCCACTGCAAGGAAGTTATATATTAGGCGCGCCAGAGATTATGCTGCCGCATACGCAAGATGGACCCCTGCTGCGGCGGGATGTCGAACTGTGGGCAGACCTGGGGCTGCGCGTGCTGTTGTTCGCACATCACCCCGGCCCGCTGGCTCCCCTGCCATCGAGCGGCGCACCTGCCCTGCCGGACGATCTCGCCCCGTTGGGCTGGCTCACTTTTACCGATGAACTGCGATCTGATGCCAAACAAGTCCTGGATCAATTCCGGCAGGCCGGGGTGCAGATCAAACTAATCTCCGGCGATAACCCACAAACCGTCGCGGCGCTGGCACAAATGGCGGGTATCAGCAAAGATGTCGTCGTAGTATCGGGATTAGAGTTAGAAGAAATGACCGAGGCCCGGTTTGCAGAGACGGTTGATCAGACGACCGTCTTTGGGCGTATCACGCCGGAACAAAAACAGCGAATTGTCCAGGCGTTACGGGCGCAAGGCCATTATGTGGCGATGATGGGTGACGGGGTGAACGATGTGCTGTCGCTCAAACAAGCCCACATGGGAATCGCGATGGAGAGCGGCAGTCAGGCAACCCGCGCCGTTGCCGATATGGTGTTGATCGGTGATCAGTTCAGCGTACTACCTGAAGCTATCCGCGAGGGCCAGCGTATTTTGAATGGGATGCAGGACAATATGCGGCTGTTCCTGACACGCACCCTGTACGCGGCGCTGCTGATCGTAATTGCCGGGTTTATCGGCACAGAGTTCCCCTTTACACCAAAACACAATTCACTGCTGACCACCCTGCCCGTCGGTCTGCCCGCTATTTTTCTGACCGTCTGGGCGCGGTCTGGCAAACCGCAGAAAAATCTACTGTATTCCGTCAGCGAATTTGTGCTACCCGCAGGCTTCAGCATCACCGTGATTACCCTGGTGGTGTATTTGATGTATGTGGACAGTTCGGTGCAGCTTCAGCGCACTCTGCTGACCACAACCGCCCTGTTATGTGGACTGCTGCTGATTGTGTTCGCTGAACATTCAGTCGAACAGTGGGAGAGCCGAGAAAAATTGCACTTTGACCGGCGGCGTGTCGCGCTGGCAGTGGCCATGTTGATCGCGTATATTTTGATCTTTCCCTTCCCTGGTGTGCGCAACTTTTTTGAATTAAACACGATGAACTGGGGTGATCTAGCGGTGGTAGTGATTGCAGTGGCCGTGTGGGCCGTCGTGGTGCGCGCCCTGTGGCGCTATGACTTGTTCCGCCGCCTGCTGATTCCTGGTGAGCCGGGCTAAGTCGCTGAGGGGAAACAAAAACCCCGCAGAGGTCTGCGGGGTTTTTGATAATGGCGAACTAACTAGGAATTACAGGTTGTTGACGATGTTCGAGAAGATGTTGCCGATGGCCGGCCCCATCAGGGCCAGGATGACGATCACGACGACGGCGACCAGGACGAGGATAAGGGCGTACTCGACGAGACCTTGACCTTCTTCACGAGGCTGATACAACATGGTGGAACTCCTTAGTAGATAGATAATTGCCATCAAACGATTGCATTCTAATAATACATTGACTCGTCCCCAATTGCAAGCATTACAACAATTTTTTATCAATATTTAATCGCTTTTTGATCCCTTCCACTCAGAAAGGGTCACAAGAGGTCAGGTAATTTTCGGACAATCTATTGACCCTTCCGGCTTATGATCGGCGTATAATGAGGTGGGCAACTTGTAACCTGTTAATGATTCCACGATTGAATTCATCATGATCAATGCAGAAACCAGAAAACTAAACATTTGGCGGCGTATCGGCTCGACTCTGTTTTATAAAGACGGGGTAAGTATTTTTTCAGTGCTGCGTGTTGCAGATTTTCGCAACCTGTGGTTCGGCCAGTTGATCTCCTTTTTGGGAGATGCGCTGGCGTACAATACCGTTACGCTCGGTGTGATCCGCATGGCGAACGAAGCTGATGTCAAACCGGGGAAAATCCTGGCCGACATCGCCGTTTTTTCAGCGATCCCGGCCCTGCTGCTGGGGATGATCGCCGGGACCATTGTGGATCGCTCCAATCGTAAACATCTTATGATTCTCACTGATATTCTACGCGGCTTCACTGCGCTCGGCTTTTTATTGGTCCACGACATTCATCAGGTGTGGATATATATTGTGGTCACGGTGTGGTTGAGTATATTCAGCCTGTTTTTCTTCCCGGCCCGCACAGCGCTGCTGCCGCAAATTCTCGGAAAATCGCAACTGTTACTTGCCAACACCCTGTCTCAGCTCACCGTCAACCTGGCGTTTGTGGTTGGGGCGGCTACTGCTGGGGTCATGGTCGGACGGGCCGGAGCAACTGCGCCCGCTTTCATTGTCGACAGCTTGTCATTTTTTGTCTCGGCTTACTTCATCTCGCGGATGCGCATTTCGGGCGAAGTCCCGCGAAAGACTCCCGCCGTTCTATCCACGCCTCAACGCGGAATCATCCAGACTCTCAAAAACATTCCTCGTCTGGTCAAGGCTATCTTCGGTGAACTGCGTGTCGGTGTGGTGTATGTGTTGAACGATCAGGTCATGCGAGGGGTGATGATCAGTTTTCTAGCCCTCATGGCGGGCATGGGGGCAGCCAACGTCACCTTTGTACCCCTACTGATCAATGAATTGGGCATGAGCGAAGAGGGAATCGGGCCGATCCGGCTTTCGCAAACGCTGGGCATTATCCTGGGCAGCACGTTTGTCGCCACAACGTTATCTCGGCGGTATAAAGCGCGCGATATTATTGGCCTGACGATGATCTTTTTTGGCATGACCACGATCATGGTTTCAGTCGTGACTAATTATGCGCTGATGATTTTCGTGTTATTTATTGTGGGATTGGTCATCATCACGCCGCAGATCATCGCGTCAACGCTGGTGCAGCGGCATGTTCCCAGCGAAAAATTAGGCCGGGCCAGCGGCGCGCAGGGAACGATCATTAATGTCGCCAATATCGCTTCGATGGGCGCCGCAGGGCGGCTGTTGGACTATATCGGCGCACGAATGGTATTTACCCTATCGGGAATTATGGTCATCATCGCGGGGGGGATTTCGTGGTGGGCGCTGCGTCATGTCGAGGATGATCCCGATCCGGCTGCGTTATCATCGCTTGTTCCCTCTCCACACGCTGAAGAGGGAACAGGCATAGTCGACCAGGTATAGCGTTATTGAGCTGCCCCCTGGTAGCGTTTAACGATGGTCGGAATCAGGTAATCGTTAAAGGCGCGATCCACGTCAAAATCAGGCTGCCAGCCCCAATCTTGCCGGGCGGCGCTGTCGTTCAAACCCTGCGGCCAGCTATCTACAATACGCTGGCGGGCATCGGAGGGTTTGAAGGTGATCTCAGCGGTGGGAAACGCTGCCTTGACCATTCCGGCTAACTGTTCTGCCGAACGGCTGAAACTGGTCACATTGTAAACATATCGAGTCAGATTCTCGCGCGGCGCCTGTGACAGCCACAGCAGCACCTTAATCGCGTCCGGCATCGCCATAAAGGGGATCGTGCTGTCGGCGCGCACAAAACAAGCATACGGTTTGCCCTGTGCCGCGGCATGGAGCATTTCCGGCGCGTAATCACTGGTGCCGCCAGTAGGAACAGTCATGGCGCTGATCAGACCGGGAAACCGCACACACCGAAAATCCACGCCGATAGATTTTGTGGCGGCAAGCTGCTGGTAATGCTGGGCATAGTAACGCCCCAGGTGTTCGCAGTAGAGTTTATTGCACCCATACATCGTGATCGGATTGAGGTAATCGTCCTCACGCACATCACCCGCCGCCTGTTTGATTCCAAGATCGGGCATCCCATAAGATGCAATCGAACTGGCATAGATAAACTTGACCGGCGCACCCCGCGCCATTCCTTGATCGACTGACAGCTTGAGCAGGTTGATCGTTCCCTGCACATTAACACGATGTGCGTTTTCGGGGTGGAACTCAGAAGCGGTGGAAAGCAGCGCGGCAAGATGGTAAATCGTATCTATTTCGTATTCGGTACTCAGCGTTTCGAGCAGTTTGGTATCAAGAATATCGCCGCTGACATCACGCGAGATCAGTGAATAAAGCGACTTGTCCAGCGGTTTAATATCAAGGGTGACAATGGGCAGCGGATCGGGCTGGGCGGCAATCTGGTGAATTAAACCATGACCGACTTCACCATTTGCCCCGGTGATCAGAACAATCTTCTTACGCAAGGTTTCTTTCCTTCCTAAAAAATGTTTTTCCGGCTAAAAATTCTACCTATCCACTGATTTTAATAATCGTCCCTCTCATTCACCAGTGAGTTTTGGCAGGTAGGCCTCATCCACACGCCATAAAACAAATCAATCAAACTAAAACAAACCAAGCAGGGCGGGCGTAAGCTCACCCTGCTTGATCAGATTAAATCAGCGAACCGTTATTCGGCAGAGGTTTCACCTGCCCAGGCGTTCAGAGGCATCCCTTCAATCGCCGGAATCACAGCTACCGTCGCCACGATGTTATCGCCGGGGAACGCCGCCTGATAGTTAAAACCGCCGTTCTCGGTCTGCATCGAGAGCAGCCAATCTTGCGGGTTATTCCACTCGTCCAGATCTTGACCATTGGCGATCAACGCCTGGAGAACCAGCGCAGTGGAGTTCGTGTCACTGTCAGTCCCATATTCGCTCGGATTCTGGTAGGGCCAGCCGCCTTCTTCATTCTGAATCGCCTGCAAATAAGCCAACCCCGCTTCAACAGTGTCAGCCTCATCGGTCAGGGCCAGAGCCTGGAGACACAACCCAGTCGTATTGGTATCGGATGGCATCTCTGCCATAAAGCCCCAGCCGCCATCTTCATTCTGAGCGGCCAACAGCGCCTCAAGCGTGCCTTCCGGCAGTTCGGCCCCAGCATTTTGCAGCGCAACCAACGCCAGGCAGTGATCAAACGCGCCGTTGCCAAACACACCCTCTTCACTTTGAGTCGCCAACAGCTCGGCAGCCAGATCGTGATCAGCAAATGCGGCAGTATCTTCGCCTGCCGCTAACACCGCGATCAGCACTTTTGCCAACGGCCCGGCATCCACTACAGTGCCTGATTCTACCTGACTCTCAATGAAGGTCAGTGGGGTGGCTTCGCTCTCGGTTACAAATTCGAGCGGGTCTACACCAGCCAACGCCGCTGCAATCACAACATCTGCCGTGGTCGGTAAGTCGCTTTCGGGCGCAAAACCGCTAGAGAAACCGCCATCATCACTCTGCACTGATTTCAGAAACTCAATCGCTTTCAACGCGGGACGGGTGTCATCTTGAGCAAAAACAGGAGACACCAGACTCACGATCAACAGCATCATAAACAAACGCTTGAACATGTTGACTCCTTGCCTAGAACTAAAGAGAACAAGCCAGGAAAAACAAAAACGCCTATCCGATTTGGAAAGGCGTTTGACTGAGCATACAAACCAATCGCCACCTCCTATCCACGAGAGAGCTTTCGAACCATACGCCGGGCGGGTAATCTGGCTCTGCCGGTGGAAACTCCACACGGCATTACAGTTGCGGGACAGCGCCGGACTTAAACCGGCTTCCCCCTTTAATGACCTCAGCTTCCGAGCTTTCGGCCACCTGACGTTACACTATTCAGTTGTTTGGACTACGGTTTTCAGTATAACGCATCTGGCAGACCGCGTCACTATTCAGGATCAGCCAGCGCCGCCACAAACGCGATAGCATGTTCGGCAGTGTGGCTCAGGCTAACCTGCCAGTGATGCAGCCCCAATTCAGCCGAAAGCTGCGCCGCCGCCCGGTACAAACGGAGATGAGGACGTCCGCGCTCGTCTGAAAACACCTCAATATCGACCCAGCATACATCCCCGATACCGGTCCCTAGCGCTTTAGCGGCGGCTTCTTTGGCAGCAAAACGCGCCGCCAAACGCGCCGGAATGCCGCCCGACTGTTCACGTTCTAGTGGGGTGAAAAAACGCGCAAAAAACCGCTCGCCGTACCGATCCATTGCCTGGCGAATACGGTCAACTTCGATCAGATCAACGCCGATGCGTAACATAGGTTATCTACTGCGGCCCAGCCACAGCCAATACGTACACATCAGGATCAAGATAACGCTGCGCTGAAACCAACACTTCCTCGGCGGTCACGGCGTTGATGGTCGCAGCGTAATGCTGCAAATAATCCAGACCCAACTCATAGCGCTCCATCATCAAGATCACTCCGGCGACCCCT
>JACRBK010000698.1 GCA_016234525.1 Chloroflexota bacterium | reverse complement strand
TCGGTCGCCAGCGGATCAGACGGCAGTTACCCCCTCTCGCGTTATCTCTTTATGTATACGAACGGTGAACCGACCGGAATCACTGCCGCCTATCTGGCCTGGATTCGCGGCCCAGCAGGACAAAAGATTGTCGCTGACCTGGGCTTTGTCCCCATAGAACAAGAGTAAGCCGTCATGAACTTGACCCATCAAGCTGTACAGATCGCTCGAAGACACACTACCGGGGTGCTGCTGCGTGTACGCCCGCTCATGCATTGGCGCTGGCGCAACTGGATCGAACTGCTGATCGAGAGTGTGATCAAACTGGCGGGGGTATCGACCATTTTGATCGTGGCCCTGATCTTTCTGTTCCTGGTGCGCGAAGGGCTGCCCACCTTTTTAGATATTCCACTGCGCGCCCTGTTTGGCGATCGCTGGTATCCGATTGAAGCGATCTATGGGCTGTGGCCGCTCATAGTGGGATCGCTGTTGGTAACGGCGGGCGCTATCTTGATCGCCGTCCCGCTGGGGCTGACAACGGCGATCTATTTAGGCGAGATCGCTCCCCCCTGGCAGCGCGAAATCTTGAAGCCGCTGATCGAAATGTTGGCGGGTATCCCCTCGATTGTGCTGGGTTTTTTGGGTTGGGTCGTGCTGGCCCCGCTCATTCAGGATTTAGGCGCACCCACCGGCCTGACGGCGTTTAGTGGATCGGTGATTTTGGCCTATATGGCGCTGCCGACGATCATCAGTATTTCTGAAGATGCGCTGTATGCCGTCCCGAAAGATTATCGGGACGCGGCGCTGGCGATTGGCGCGACCCAGTGGCAGACGATCCAGCGCGTGATTTTTCCAGCGGCGCGATCCGGGCTGGTGATGGCGGTCATGTTGGGTATTGGCCGCGCTATTGGCGAAACGATGGCAGTGATGATGGTGACGGGCAACGCGGCGTTTATCCCCAGCTTCGGGGCGGATATGGCGTTCCAGCCAGTGCGCACCATGACGGCCACCATTGCCGCCGAAATGGGCGAAGTCGCGCAGGGCAGCCTGCATTATCACACGCTGTTCGGGATCGGCATTATGTTATTTCTGATTACCTTTGCGATCAATTCGCTGGCGGGGCGGCTGGTGGGGCATCAGACCACCAACCGGCGCCAGGGGGGGCGGCTGTGAAACGACAACATACCCAAAAACTGGCGGTTGGCCTGATCACGGCGGCGGCGGCGCTGGTCGTGCTGCCGATCATCCTGGTGATCGTCTTTCTGTTGGTCAAAGGCATCGGCGCGATCAGTTGGGAATTTTTGACCGCCGCGCCTCGTAACGGCATGAAAGACGGCGGGATCATGCCCGCCATTCTGGGAACCGTGATCCTGTCGATGGGGACTTCGCTGGTGTGTATCCCGCTGGCGCTGGGCGCGGCGATCTATCTCGCGGAATATTCAACGGAAAGCCGCCTGACACGCTGGGTCCGGCTGGCGATTGTGAATCTGGCGGGCATACCCTCAATTGTGTATGGGCTGTTCGGGTTGGGCGCGTTTGTGCTGTTTCTCGATATGGGGACTTCGATTATCGCGGGGTCGCTCACCTTGGGGATCATGACTCTGCCGGTGGTGATCAGCACCGCCGAAGAAGCGATCCGCGCCGTCCCGCGTGAATTTCGCATCGTCAGCCAGAGTTTAGGCGCGACTCGCTGGCAGACGATCCGGCATCAGGTGCTGCCCCACGCGATTCCCGGCATTATCACCGGGATTATTTTGGGACTCAGCCGGGCGGCGGGTGAAACCGCGCCGATTTTGTTCACAGTGGCGGCGTTTTACCTGCCCAATCTGCCCCAGTCCGCCTCGGATCAAACGATGGCGCTGCCCTATCATCTGTATGTAATCGCGACTCAGGTGCCAGGAATGCCGCTCTCGGTGCAGTATGGCACAGCGTTGGTGCTGCTGCTGCTCGTCTTGTCGTTAACGCTGGTGGCGACGCTGATCCGTACCCGGATGCGCCGTAATCGGGATTGGTGAGTCATGATTCAACCCAAAATTTCGGTGCAAAACGTGTATTATACCTATTCGTCGGATGGCCTCGAAGCGCTGAAAAACGTCTCGCTGGACATTTACCCCAACGAGATTTTTGTGCTGTTTGGCCCGGCGCGCAGCGGTAAATCGACGCTGCTGCGGTTGTTTAACCGGCTGTCTGATCTGTTGGAAAAAGGTGACTACCAGGGAACGATCTTGTTTAATGGGCGCGATGTGTTTGAACCCGGCACCGATATTGCCGCCCTGCGCCGCCGGATCGGGATGGTGTTTGCCGTTCCCACCCCGCTGCCCGGCAGCATCCGCGATAATTTGACCTATGGTCCTCGGATGGCGGGCATCAGCCGCAGCGAACTGCCGGATCGTGTCGAGCGTTCGTTACGCCTTGCGGCGCTGTGGGATGAAGTCAAAGACCGGCTGGACGAATCCGCGTTTGCGCTCTCCGGCGGGCAGAAACAGCGCCTGTGTATCGCGCGCAGCCTCACGCTGGAACCCGAAGTTTTGATCCTCGATAATCCGACTTCCGGCCTGGATCCGCTCTCGACCAGCATGGTCGAGGAGACGCTGCACGAACTCAAACAGCGGTACACGATCATCGTCGTGCCGCACAGTGTGCAGCAGGCGGCGCGCGTAGCGACACGGGCCGCGTTTATGTTGAACGGCGAATTGATCGAACTGAACGACGCCGGGCAGCTTTTTGTCCACCCGCAAGACAAACGCACCGAGGATTATGTCACAGGACGGTTTGGTTAATGACCAACAAAATTGAAGTGCGCGATTTTAACTTTTTTTACGGATCGTTCCAGGCGCTCATCGACCTAAATCTATCGATCAAACAAAACGAGATCACCGCCCTGATCGGGCCGTCCGGCTGCGGAAAATCCACCTTTCTGCGCTCGATCAACCGCATGAACGATACCATTAAAAACGTGCGGACCTCCGGCGAGATCACGATTGACGGCAAAAATGTGTACGATCTGGATGTGGATGTTACCGAACTGCGCCAGCGTGTGGGTATGGTGTTCCAGCGGCCCAACCCGTTCCCGCAGAGCATTTATGATAATGTGGCGTTTGGCCCGCGCGTGTTGAGCATGGTGGGCAAAGGCGATCTGTCCCAGGTGGTGCAGCAAAGTCTGGAAAGCGCCGGGTTGTGGAACGAAGTTAAACACCGCCTGCGCGCCTCCGCGCTGGATCTCAACCCCGGCCAGCAGCAGCGGTTGTGCAT
>JACRBK010000699.1 GCA_016234525.1 Chloroflexota bacterium | reverse complement strand
GGAGAGAATATCTTCTAGAAACATCCGGCAGAAAAGGGTTTTTGTAGGGGCGCTGCTTGCGGCGCCCTGGGCAGGGCAAGCCCTGCCCCTACGATTGACCGGATTTTCCTTAAAGGCCCATAATTTACAAACACGCTCTGATCTCTTATACGTATTCCGGCGCTAAATCGTGCCTTGTCAAGCGGATTTCCTGGAGTATGATCGGCCTGACGAGTTAAAAATTCTTTACCCAGAAGGGGGCGTATGGTTGATCGTCGTCGGTTTTTCCTACAGCTTGGGGCGGTTTTTATCGTTTTGTTAGGCATGGCGGCTGTAGGAGAACATCCCAATACGGAACTGATCGCGCTGGTCTTTGCGGCGGTCCTGGTCTGGACGCAGGCCGGGCGAAAGTTTCTGCGCGAGTTTGCCCCCGCCCTGCTGCTGCTGCTGATCTATAAGCGGCTGCGCACCCCGGCGAATGAACTGCTGGGGCTGGATGTGAATGTTCAAAATCTGATCGACTGGGAAAAATGGCTTGGCGGCGGCACACTGCCGAATTATGCCGTCCAGTCGCACCTGTGGGGCCAATTTTATACCCCATTGTTGGATAGGATCACGAACTTCTTTTATCAGTTCCATTTTCTCTGGCCGCTGATCCTGGCGGCGCTGCTGTGGCGGTACGCCTATTCTTCCTACCGCGCCTATGCGGTGGGGCTGGTGGTGCTGTCGTATGCCGCGCTGATCGTGTATGTCGTTTTCCCGGCGGCTCCGCCCTGGTGGGCGACCTATTTCGGTTATCTGCCTGATCAGCCGGTCAGCCTGGATCATTACGTCACATCGGCGGCGCATATGGCGCGGTTCTCCGCCAATCCCGTCGCGGCGATGCCGTCCTTACACACTGCCTACCCGACCTTTATCATGCTGGTCGCGCTGCGTGTGTGGGGCAGGCGGGCGCTGCCGATCATCGCGCTGCCGCTGGTGGTCGCTTTTTCGACGGTTTATCTCGGTCACCATTATGTGATTGATGCGCTCGCCGGGGCCTTCTTTTCGGCGGTGACGTTTGCCACCGTGTATCTCCCGCTGGAAAAACGCGCCGCCCGCCAGGTGTTAGAGGTATCTACTGCGGTTTCATAGGCTGGAATGGTTCCTGGCGCGATCCGTGTTTCCCCCATTTGGCCTGAATCTGCTACACTAATGGAGATTACGCTAAGAACAGGAGAAACAGGTATGGCTGCGGCGGAACAATTAAAAGAGCAGGGCGTTCAACAGTATATGCAGGGCGACTATGAACAGGCCGTCGCCACGTTTAAACAGGCGATTAGCGCCTATCAAGAAGCGGGCAAACCCGATATGGCCGCCGAAATGCAGGTCAACCTGGGGTTGGCGCTGCACTCGATGGGCCAGTATGACGATGCGATCAAAGCGATGGACGCGGGGCGCGCGGTGTTTGCCGGGATGAATGATCGCAACCGCACGGCGCAGGCGCTCGGCAATATGGCGCGTGTGTATGCCAAGCAGGGCAACACGGAGCAGGCGATCACCAACTACCGCGAAGCCTCCGCGACGTTTATGGAACTCGGCGACGAAGAAAATTACGGTCAAACCGTGTTAGCGATTGCCGATCTGCAAATGCGCGGCGGCAAAATGATGCAGGCGGCAGCGACGTATGAAGTCGGGCTGGACTACATCAAGAATCCGAACGCGCGCCAGAAGATGATGAAAAAACTGCTTGGCGTGCGCAACCGTTTTACCGGCGGCGGTGTTCCCAAAGCGGATAACGACGAGGAGTAACCATGAGCCAGATCAAACAAGTGTCGTTTGAAGGGCCGTTGGGGACTCTGCGCGGTCTGCTGCACCTGCCGGATCGGAATCAGCCCGCCCCAGCCGTGGTGATGCTGCATGGTTTTACCGGGCAGCATATCGAAGATGGGCGGTTGTTTGCCCAGGCGGCGAAGTGTCTGGCCGAGGCCGGGTTTGCGGTGCTGCGTTTTGACTTTTTCGGATCAGGCGACAGTGATGGCGAGTTCGACCAGTTCACCATCCTCACCGAAGTGGCCGATGCCGTGACCGCGCTGGATTGGATCAGCGCCCAGCCGGAGATCGACGCGAGCCGGATCGGGGTTATTGGCTTGAGCATGGGCGGCGGTGTGACCGGGCTGTTGTGCGGACAGGATTCACGGGTGAAGGCGGCTGTTTTCTGGAACGCTGTCAGTCTGCCCAAAATAACCTCGCTGGCCGCGTTCACGCCCGAAGTTCAGGCGGCAACAATGGGACCCCTGCGTGTCGGGAAGGATTTTTCCGCTGTCATCTTGAGCGCCGATATTGTGGGATCGGTGCGCCGCTATGCCGGGCCAGGGTTGATCCTGCGAGGCACCGCCGATGAGGTCGTCGTGCTGGAACATGCCGAGGCGCTCAAAGACGCCCTGGGATCACGCGGCACGCTGTATTTGATCGATGGCGCCGATCACACCTTCCGCCGTCCCGAATGGCAGCGCGAGGCGTTCGAGATCAGCACGCGCTGGCTGGCGGCACAGTTGAAGCCGTAAAAGAAGCGGTCAGCGGTCAGCGAAAAGCAAGTTAACAGTTTTAGTTTTTAGTAAAAGCGGCCTCAGCCCCTACTGGTCAGTTCGAGCAGTGTTTGGAGATGTAGGGGCAGGGCTTACCCCTGCCCTGAGCGACGCGGCGCCTCGCCCCTACACAAATCCGGTCGGCTGCGGTCCCCTCTCCAACCGGGTTGGAGAGGGGGTAGGGGGTGAGGCTGCTCTTAAATTGATGCCTATTGGGCAGAGATTATTCTGCCCCTATAAGATTCAACAACAACAAAAAACCATGCCTTCTTCACGCACTACCGGACCGTTGCCCGTCACGATTGGGCCGTATGTCATCGCCGAGAAATTAGGATCAGGCGGCATGGCGACGGTGTATCGCGCCTTTCGCCCGGACGGAAAACAGGTGGCGGTCAAGGTGCTGGCGATCCACCTCGCGGATAATGAGAATATCCGCAAGCGCTTCGAGCGCGAAGTGGTGACACTGCGCCAGTTGAAACACCCGCATATTTTGCCACTCGAAAACGCGGGGCATGAGGAAGGCCGCCCCTATTTTGTCATGCCGCTGCTGACCGGGCATTCCCTGGCCGATCTGATCAAAAAGGGGCCGCTGCCCGCCGATCTGATCAGCAGTTATACCCACCAGATCGCCTCCGCGCTCGACTTTGCCCACACCAACAAAGTCATTCACCGCGACATCAAACCCAGCAATATTTTGATCGATGATCAGGGGCAGACGTTCCTGGCGGATTTTGGCGTAGCGCACCTTGTCCTCGGTGAGCAGGACGAACGCCTGACCAGCACCGGCGAATTTATCGGCACGGTGTCGTATGCGCCGCCGGAGCAGTCGCGGGGCGACATACCCGAACGCAGCGGCGACCTGTATTCGCTGGCGGTGATGGTGTTTGAGATGGCGACCGGGCGGCTCCCGTTTGAAGGCCCTACTTCGTTAGTGGTCATGAAAAAACACTTTCATGATCCGGTGCCGAATCCGCGTGAATTTAATTCCCTTCTGCCGCCCAAGTTGTATGACGTGCTGATCAAAGGGATGGCAAAACTTCCGGCGGCGCGCTACCGTTCGGCGCTGGAATTCAGCGAAGCCTTAGACGGGGCGTTAGGGCTGCATGTGTCTGAAGCGGGCCAGGATGACGATGATGAAGCGTGGCTGCATCCACCTGAGCCGACCACACCGCCGATCATAACGCCGGATAGATCCGCGAGCGCTTCTCCGGCGGCGGGCGGATTTGATCCCGACAGCGAGCAGATTGACGGGCCGGATGATCCGTTCGCGGAATTTGACGCTTACGCCGCGCCGCCGCCCGCCCCCCCCCACGCGGATGATTTTGACGATCATTTCGACGCGGAGATCGAGTTTAGCGACGACCTGACCGAACCCGCTGAAACATTTGCTGCGCCCGCTCCGACGGCAGAGCCGATCCCTGACCCGGAGCCGGAATTCGTCGCGCCGCCGCTGATTCGTCCATTACCGAAAGTTCCACGCGCCGCGCCGCGCCCGTCGTTTCCCTGGATGCAGTTCGGTATCTATGTGCTGATCGCGGCATCCGTAGTGGCGATTATCGCGGCGGTGTATCTGATCTACCGGGAGCTTAATCCGCCCGTGCTCGAACTCGATGCCCCGTACCGGAGCGCGAGTCTGAATATCACCTTTAGTTATCCTGAGTCCTGGTCTACCCGCGCGGTAGATCTGGCGATCCTCTCGGATCAGCCCATTCCTACGATCTTGTTATCGGATCGCCCGATTCCGCCCGGCGAATCTTTGGCGGCGGCGCGGTTGGTGATCGCGGTGCAGCGCATTAACTCCATCGACGTGTATTCCGTGACTCCGACCTGTTATGACTCGATTCCAGGTGGACCGGCGCGGACCTTTAATTGTATGCTCCGGAATGGTTATGTCGCGCCCGATTATCAAGATTTCAACACGTCGCGCTATCACGGTGGGGTCAAACTGCGCGGCAGTTTGCCGGTGCAGCGCGCTTCGCTGCCGGTGATTCTGCTGCCCACTAACGGCTCCGACTGGGTGGCCGTGATGATCCTCTATTGGGATAATTACGACGGTTCGCGCGATATTTGGGAGCGGTTGGCAAAGTCCGTGCGGATTTATTAGATCGCCGGGGCAGAGCGCGGTACAATCCCCCCTCATGACACAATCACATTCTCCCTCTACACGCTGGACATTCTGGGCGATGTTGGCCGTGCTGCTGCTGGCCTCCTATTTGCGGATTCACGATCTGAATGCCCAGGGACTCTGGGGTGATGAAGGCTGGTCGATCTGGCTGGCACGCGGCGACAGTCTGCGCGATCTCACCCTGACGATGGTCGCCGATCATCACGGCCCGATCTATTCTACGCTGCTGCGCGCCTGGGATGGTATCGCCGGGCAGAGCGTGCTGGCGCTGCGCTGGATCACGGTGCTGTTTTCGGTGGGCAGTGTCGCGCTGATCTACGGGTTGGGGCGGGCCATGTTCACCCCGGCGGCGGGGGTGGGCGCGGCGTTGGCCTTCGCGCTGATGGATAAACAGATCGTGCTGGCGCAGGAAGTCCGCGATTACCCGATGGTATTTTTCAGCATGATCGCCATCGCCTATTTTTATGTGCGGTGGTTGGGGCAAAACCAGGGCGCGGCAAGCAGCGCCCCTACAAAGGCGCTGCGGCGCAGGGGAATAAGGGTAAAACCGGCCTCACCCCCTACCCCCTCTCCATCCGAGATGGAGAGGGGATCGCAGCCGGGCCACTCTCCGACAAAGGCGAGCGAAACTACTCCCCCTTTCTCTGCGCAGCGGGGAAACGGGGCCGGGGGGATAGGGGTAAATGCACCCGGTTACGCCTTCTGGTTTGTGGCGTGCAGCGTGTGGGGGTTGTATCTGCATTATTACTGCTTCATGGTCAATCTAGCGATCCTGCTGCACGCGCTGATCACCCTGCGAGATCGGCAGGCGTGGCGGCATTTTCTGGCGCTGAACGGGCTGATCGCGCTGGCGTTTGCTCCCTGGCTGCCGG
>JACRBK010000117.1 GCA_016234525.1 Chloroflexota bacterium | reverse complement strand
GTTGTTCGCCTTGGACCACCGGACCGCGCGCCCTACAATATCGCGTGACCCGGTGGGTTTTCAGGGAGTAAGCTGGACACTAGAAAGTTTGCGACATCCTGTCGTAACCCGTCGCGCCGCTGGGATGCGAGCCGCTGCTTGTTTCGATCTGGGGTGTACTGTCTTTTTCATAACAGCGCACACGAAAGATGTGTTGTCCCTCCTCGAACGGCCAGTCATAACGCCAGATCACCCAGGTCGTTTCAGAGAGTGGTGAGCGCAGCTGCGTCTCGACCCATTCCCCATCATCTACCTGAACCTCGACTTTTGAGATACCGCGTGCGCCTGCGTGGGCAATACCACCCACGGGCACGAAGGTCTGCCCAGCGCGCTCAAAGGGCATATCGCTTGCCGCGACATCCACCACCGCTGTCGCGCGCATCTGCGCCACAGAATCCCACCCGCGTTTAACCCAATATCCCTCAGCATATTGGTCGCTGATCTCTATATCGGTGATCCACTTGGGCTGTTTCATGCCGTACCGATCCGGGATATAGATGCGCAGCGGAAAGCCGTGTTTGTGCAGCAGCGGAATGCCCTCCCAACTGTAGCACAGCATAATCCGGTCATCCTCTTCCAGCAGCGCAAGATCGAGCGTCTCATGAAAGCCATCTGCGGAACGAATGAGCGCGTACCGCCCCGCTGCTTTGATACCTGCCTCTTCCAGCACATCCTTGAGGCGTGCACCAATCCACTGAATCGTGCTGGTCAAGTCGCCGCCGACCGAGTTTGAGATACAGGCCAGTGTGACATACTGGTGCAGGGGATCGTAGTTGTCGCGCAAATCATCAATGGTCAAGTCCATCGGGCGATCCACTAATCCGGTGATATGCAGCCGCCACGTTTCCGCGTCCAATTCCAGCGGACGCACATTGATGTCAATGCGGTAGTGGTCTTCGAGCGGGGTGAGTTCCGGGCGTGTGCCGGGTGCAGGCAGGACCGGATCACCGGCATTAGGCAATTCCTGGGCAATCGCAGCCGCTTGAGCACGCCGCCGCGCGATCAGCTTTTTGTAGTTTTCTGCTTCCCGATATTCCAGATAGCGCCCTAACCCTGCACCGATGACTGTCAAGGTGGCGGTTACCCCGCCCACGCGAATCAGGAAATTACGGCGGCTGATCTGCTCCGCAAGCACAGGCTCGACAGAAATCGCTCGATCTGGTTCAGTGCCGCTCATGGCGCGGGCTGGCTCTTGCCATAACCTGAAAAACAGCCAGGTGATGGCCGCGCCCCATGCGCCAAACACGAGCGACAGCCAGACCGTATTGGTGAAATCCGATGTTTCGGCGGTTACGTTCACGTTTCGACTGATCAGAATAACTGGCAGGCTGACCAGCAATCCGCCCAAAATACCTGGCGCATACCGGATCACCTCATGCTGTTGCGCACGCAGATCAAAGCGAGTGGCTGCCCACTCCAACAGCGCAAACAAGACCGCCCCTGCGCCTACTCCGCCACTGAAAAACGCGGCCAGTGCACTGAACGTTTCTAGTTTTTTCGCCGTGCTGGATGTCTCGCCCAGATTCAGATCATGGATCAAGCCCACCATCGTATCAATGCCTTTAGTGATCACATCACCGGGCAGATTGCGCGTCAGCCAATCTAAGAGATCAAACGGAGCAAAGGGCAAGCCCACCACTTGTTCTGCCAGGTAGAATAGAGCTATCACTGGCGACGTGATAAGCACACCCGCTAGAAGACCAAACCATACGACGCGTGATAAGCGCATAGATCCCCTCCGTTCACCAGGAGATTGTTGATAAGGTATAGGACGATTTTCTAAAAAATACCTCGAAAATCTTACGTAAAGATTACGATAACGGTGGAAAGGTGAAAATGGGGGAGTATGTCGGGAAATGCAGATAAATCGCAGTGTCCTCAGTATGTCTCAAATCGCGCCTCATCGTGTGCAAAAGCACCCCTCGCGGACTGCGCTCAGCCCGCCCGGACAATCGTACCTGAAGCACTTCCAATCATCCTGAACTGGGAAGTTCCCAGTTCAGGTTCTACAGGTTAACTAACCCGACCCTATCTGTCGAGTGGAGACACAAATTCCAGCGCAACAGCTATGGTCTATTGCAGCCGCTGCACGATAGGGCAGTTAACGACAAAACCCGTCGAGCCAAAAGGAGCACCCCCTGGCCCCGTGATCCATCCCTGCTGGACAAATCCTAGAATCGTGAATTTATCCGTCAGGCGCGATCGGTAGCCTAGATCAATCGCTGCCTGTATCCATTCCCCTGCTTGAATATCCCACAGCGGGCTGTAGGTATTGGTAACGGTCGGAATGCCGTCCAGGACGTTCAGCGGCGATCCTTCACCCGACAGCGCGCTGTTAAAACCCTGGCGCTGCGGATTATCGGGGCCTGTTGGGCCGTTCGTAAAAACAAAGATCGGTTCGACGGCGCTGAACGAGCCGTTGTTATCTCCAATACTGACATCTGACAGCGCTGGTGTATAAATCGCCCCTTCCATGGTAGCTGGCATCGGATGATTCGCTTCAGTGCTAAGGTAGAGGACAGGGCGGGCGAAACTGAAACCGAGTGTCAGGCGGATGGTCACTGTTCCCTGTTCGGGACAGATCGCCACCACTTTATCATGAACCAGGCTGTAGTCGGGATTTCCATCACAGAAATTGAGCACAGCAGCGTCGACGCCAAAAGCGATGACTGGCCCGTTATAGATCGTGTCCCCAATCTTGAACAGCGGGCTGTAGTCCGCATCACCGACCGCGCCTGGTTGAAAAGCCACCGGCGGGAAGAACTGCGGCGCATCGCCTGGTGTAAGCGACCACTCAGGCGAAAAATCTACTGTACCCCGCTCAAAAGTCACACTGCCATCTGCTTCAAGGTGTGCTGGTCGGACAGCGCGTCCAACATCTGCATACGCCAGTTTTTGCGAAAAGTTAATGCCCAGCGCATCTGCCCGCCGCTCGTCGTCGGTATCGGTGAGGATGTACCAGACGACCTCGCCGGTGGTCAGTCGACCCTGGTACAGCGGCATCGTGATCGTTCTGGCGTTCAAATCCACCTTTCCTGACTTAAGCAGCAAATAAGGGCCGCTCAATTCTTTTTGAGAGTCGGATGGGGCCGAACCTGAATAGATCAGCGGAACGCTGGCACTGATTGACGTAGGTGCCGGAGCAATATTGATGCCGATGCCAGGCGCAAGGGTGGGAGTGCCACCGTCTTGGGCAGCAGAGGGTTGAGCGGTTCCCAACAAGACCAACCCGATTGCCAGGGCAAGGGAGAATAATCCCAGGGTTATCCACCGATATGATTGCCGTTGTGCCATATGTCGATCCTCTCCTTTACGACTAAGGGTTGAGAGTGAGTTGCAATGGTTGTGCGCGTATGTATAAGTTATCAGGAATCTCTGACGATTCCATAACGACTTACTCAGGTTCGTCTAAAAAACGAGTTTGAACCGACATGCGTAACCCTGGCTACCCGTTGAAAGGCTCCTCGCCGTTCATTTTTTAATCATTGAGTAGTCAAGCCATAGACGTAAGGCTCTTGTAAGAAATCGAATGTAAAATCTACGCTATGGGAAAACAACAAACAATTCTGGTCGTGGATGACGAAACCACCGTGCGTGAAGTGGTCCGCAAATATCTTGAACGCGAGGGATTCCGAGTCATCGAGGCAGAGACTGGCCCTTTGGCGCTGCATTTGATCCACCAGGAGCAGCCTGATCTGGTGGTGCTGGACATCATGCTGCCGGGATTAGATGGTTTTACCATGACACGTTCGCTGCGTGATCCAGCAGGCAGTGCCTTTGTTAACGAACATGGCAGCATCCCCATCATTATGCTGACGGCACGCACGGAAGAAGCCGACCGGATCACAGGGTTCGAACTGGGCACAGACGATTATGTCACCAAACCTTTCAGCCCGCGCGAACTGGTGATGCGCATCAAGGCGGTGCTGCGACGCACCTTAACGGCAGCAGACGAGGAAGTAAAACCGTTGGTATTGGCTGATCTATGGTTAGAGCCAAACAGCCGTACTGCAAAACGCGGCGAGGTTACGCTTGCGCTGACTGCAAAAGAATTCGACCTGCTGTGGTTTCTGGCCTGTCATCCCCGGCAGGTCTTCACTCGAACCCAACTGCTCGACCAG
>JACRBK010000697.1 GCA_016234525.1 Chloroflexota bacterium | reverse complement strand
TTCGACCAGTTCGCCATCTTCCAACAGGGTGTCAGCCGCGGCGCCATCGTTGTGGACCAGCCAACCATCGGCTTCAATCGTCCATTCCAACCCATTCTTGACCTGTTCCGCGTCACGATAACCAATCACCACTTTGCGGCTGGCGACGTTCATGTCAATCGGTTCACCACCGGCGACCAATGAGAGCGTCATTACCACGGTCTCAACTTCGTCACCGGCTACATTGGCTTTGGCGATAATCGCGCCCTTGACTTCCATCGAGGACTGCACACCTTCCAGCCCGGCGTTGATGGCCTGCTGGCCTTTTTCGGTGGACTTCGACCCCGATGACAGGATGGCGAAGGCGAATACCGAGGCTACGACGATGAAGGCAATCAAGATGATGGCGGCTTCAAGTGCGGTCTGACCATTTTCGTCTTGTTGGAATTTTTTCCAGTTGAACATTGTGTTATTTCTCCCTAATTCGCTGTTGGACTGAACGTAGACTGAACGTTAAATTGAGTTCAATTGAGAACTGTCAATATCCTAAACGAATTCTTCATCGATGTATATTCGTGAATCACGGTATTTTGAAATGCACAGAATACGTATTTTCGCGGGTTTTTACGTAGATGAAGCAGCAGTTTCTACGGGTTTTTACGTAGCTCTGTGAGGTGTTTCGGGCAGCCTTCGGGAGGCAAATAAAGGCAAGGAGTGATTAATGGTTGCACAATGCAGCTTTAATTAAGGTTTGAGATCGACTATTCCGCGTTGCAGCGCATACCGGACCAGGTCGGCCTGAGTGCGCAGGCCCAATTTGCGCATCAGGTTAGCCCGGTGAGTCTCAACGGTGCGGCGGCTGATCGAAAATTGACTGGCGATCTCGGCGTTTTTTGACCCTTGGACAATCAACTTAAGGATTTCGATCTCACGGCTGGTCAAAACGCCGTGCTCACCAAGCTGTGTATCTTCTGGTGCATTCAAATAATGGTTGATTGCACGTTCAGAAAGCGAGCGGCTGAGATAACGCCGTCCGGCGGCAACCTCTCGAACCGCATGAATCATATCATCACCGCTGGATTCTTTGAGAGCATAACCAGTGGCCCCCTGGCGAAATCCCTCTTGAATATAGGCTTCATCGGTGTGCATCGACAGCATCAAAATGTGTGTTGTAGGACAACAGTCGGCAACCTGGGCAACGATGTTCCATCCCATATTGAGATCAATGATCAAAACCTGGGGGTAAAAACGTTTGGTTAAATCGAGTGCTTCCTGGGCAGTAGCGGCGTCGCCCACGACTAAAAATTGTGCTTCGGTTTCAAGCAGGCTGCGCAGCCCACCGCGAATCAGGTCATGACTGTCGGCCAGCACAATCTGAATGGCGGCTGCGCCGTGTTGGGCTGAATATTTTTCGGGCGGCGAAACATCGGGAAGTGTGGCTTGAGAAACGGCATGTCTGGGTAAAGCGCTTGAATGCCGGTCGGGGATAGATGGCCCAACTCGTTTTTCTAAAGGAAGCCGGGCAATAACCTGGGTTCCCGCTTGCAGCTCAGAGGTGACGGTAAATTGGCCGCCTAACAAGATCGCGCGTTCGTGCATCCCATTCAGGCCAGTGCTGGTGGCGGAATTGATCGCGGATTCTACATGAAAGCCCTGGCCTTGATCCTCAACCTGGATGCTCAAAGCGTCAATGTCTACCCAAAGCTGTACATCGACCTGCTGAATATGGGCATGGCGCGCCACGTTATCCAGCGCCTCTTGCACGATCCGAAACGCAGCCGTTTCGATTTCGGGCAAAAAACGTTGTTCTAGTCCGGCATGTTTGAAGATCACCTGGATTTGAGTTTGTTCGGTATAGCGCTTGAAGTACTGCCACAGCGCAGGCAGCAGTCCTAGATCATCCAGCGAGGCAGGTCGCAGTTCGCTTGACAGTTCATTCACACGATAGATCATTTCTTCGGCTAGCGCTTTCACGTCATCCAGCCGGTTTCTGAGAGAATTTTCTGACAGGCGTTTGCTCATCTCTAGAATAACCTTGAGGCCCGTCAAAAGTTCGACTACATCACTTTGAAGCCGCTGTACGACGTCGCGGCGCTCGGCTTCTTGGATTTCAAAGAGACGGTGTGACAAAACGCGCAGCCGTTGACGTTCGACAACCTCCCGGCGCTCCAATCTTGTTTTTACGGCGACTAGCAGTTCAGAAGCGACATAGGGTTTCGTGATATAGTCGTCGGCGCCCAAGTCCATGCCCTTGCGCATATCTTCACGCGCCCCGCGTGCCGTCAAAAAAATAAAGGGGATGGTCACGGTGTCTAAATCGCGGCGAAGCTCTTGAAGAACTTCGTAGCCGTCCATTCCCGGCATCATAATGTCGCAGATGATTAAGTCTGGCAGTAGTTCGCGAGCAAGCTGGATACCGAGAAACCCGTTGTCAGCGCCTACTACTTCAAACTGTTCAAAGCGCAGCATCTCCAAAATATTCGCCAAAACGGGTGTTTCGTCTTCAATCACTAATATTCGTTTCATAATGGGTTCTCGGTAAATAGCTGAACTAAATTTCAATAAAGCGATCGTGTTTAGATTCTAGTGTAATCAGTTAAATGTGCCAGCGAGGAGCTTATGAGCAGATTCCAGAGATGAGGTAAGCTCCGATTCGAGCGGTTTTCGTCAGGCATAACGATACACACTTAGCCGGGGAACAGGCTGCTGTCTCTCACAATGAGTTCCGGGGTAATTAACCGTGATTGTGCATCTGGCGTTTCGCCAGTTTGTTGGGCGCTCATCATCTGTTCCAACAAAATCACTGCCTGAGTGCCGACTCCCTTTAAATCGTGGCGCACAGTGGTAAGCGAAGGTAAAAAGTAAGCCGCTTCGGGGATGTCATCAAAGCCGACAACCGCCAGGTCTGCGGGGACTCGCCAGCCGAGCCGGTGCGCAGCTTTTAATACACCTAAAGCCATCTGATCGTTGCTGACAAACACGGCATCAAGGTTGGGATTCTGGTCTACCAGGCGGTAGAACATTTCGAAGCCGCTGGCGGCTGTCCAATCACCCGCTTGATGTAATGTTTCAGCCGCCGCGATCCCGGTATCAACCAGTGTTTCGCGCCAGCCGCGCGTGCGTTCTTGTGCTTCCCACCAGTGCGCCGGGCCGCTGACACAGGCAATTTGTCTGCGACCCTGGGCCAATAAATGCTCAACCGCTGACCGTGCGCCCACATAGTTATCGACCGCCACGACAAATACATCACTCCGGCAGTCCATGTGCAAGAAAACTATCGGAACCGGCAGATCGCGGCTGTGGTCGCAGATCCAGGTGCGATTTTTACCGACTTCGGGAACCGCCCAGATCAGTCCTTCTACTTGTTGAGATAACAAATGTTTTAGTGCGTCCTCGCCCGAAGCGGTTTCAGGATCAGGCAGCAAGCTCGACATCAGCCAGTAGCCTAGTTCGTTCGCCTGCCGTTCGATTCCTGCCATCGTCTGGGACGGGCCATAAAATTCGATCCCGGTGCTGACGACGCCCACTGAGTGACTGCGCCCATGAATCAAACTGCGCGCCACCGCGTTCGGCTCATAACCGAGTTCGTCGATCACTTGCTGGACACGGCGGCGTGTCTGGCCGGAGACGTCAGGATGGTTGTTGATCACGCGTGAAACTGTAGCGATAGACAGCCCGGCTGTCCTGGCAACATGTTTGATCGTAACCTTAGTCATGCACGCTCCTGGCAAATATCTGTCTATGATTCTGCGGCGGCTTGGCGCAAATAGGAGCGCATCAGCGGCCACAACTGTTTATAGTGCTCGTAACGCTCCATATAACGCTGATGCTGATTCATGTCCGGCTCAAAATGGTATTGGAGCTTGACCATTGTCTCAACCCCTTGATGAAAGGAGGAGAAGACGCCGCTTCCGACTCCCGCCATAATCGCCGCTCCCAACGCGCCTGCCTCGATAATGGCAGGACGGCTGAACGGACAGCCCATAATGTCAGCACACATCTGGACCCAACGATCCGATTTGCTGCCCCCGCCTACTGCCCGGTAATCGGTGATCGTGATACCCGTCGCGGGCAGCGCGTCAACACATTCTTTGAGGTAGTAGGTCACCCCTTCGACGATACCTTTCAGGATTTCCCCGCGCGGGGTATCGAGGCGCATTCCCACCATGACCCCCGCCGAATCGCTGATAAAGTCGGGCGGGCCAGTAGAGGAAAAGTGTGGCAGCACGATCACGCGGCTGGGCGTGTCAGGAATTTCGGCAAACAGCGCCGGGTAAACATCCTGTCCCGCAGCAGCGGCCTGATGGTGTTCTGTGCTGGCAAAAGTATCGCGGAACCATTTTACAATCGAACCACCGTGATTATAGATAAAACTCACAAATCGGTCAGGAATCGCGTGGTGTTCTGTGTTCAACCCGCGCTCGATCATCGCCATCGCCGCCGAACGAGCAGTAAAGACCGGCGTGATACAGACATAAGTCCCCAACCCGTAGACCGCGCTCCCAGGATCGATCACGCCGCAGCCGACCGCATTAGCGCATTGATCATGCGCTCCTGATACGATGATTGTGTGGGGCGGCAGTTTCAATTCGGCGGCGATATGGGGCGCAACGGTCCCAATCGGCGTGCCGGATGGAACCGTCCGGGGGAGTTTCTCGCTGTCGAGTCCGGTCAGATTGAGTAATTCATCGGACCACGATCCCCGGTCAAGATCAAACAGCAGGGTGCGATTAGCGAGCGAATAATCTACCGCCGGATCGGCCCCCAACATAAAGGCGATAAATCCGCTCCAATGCAAAAAACGGTCAGCGCGATCATATAGCTCGGGCCGATACTGTTTGATCCACTTGAGTTTGGTGAGGCTGTAATGGTTGCCCAACGTGTTGCCGTTGATCTGGTAGAGGCGCTCACGATTCAGTGTGCGCCCTAATTCGCCCAGATATTCCTCGCCGCGTGCGTCGAAGTTGAGCAGCGACGAGCCGAGAATCTCCCGATCCATCGTCACGGGGATGATCGCTTCCCCCATCGACGAGACAGCCAGCGCCTGAATCGACTCGGCCTCTGGCTGCACTGTGATTTCACAGATCGCTTCTTTGACCAGAGCCCAGATCGCTGCCGCGTCCAGCTCGGCCCAGCCAGGGTGGGGGCGTTGAACATTATATTCACGGTAGGCTGAGCGCAGCATGTTGCCTTCTGGCGAAAACAGCGCCACTTTACATCCGGTGGTGCCTGCGTCTATGCCTAATAGAGTCATGGGATCGCCCTGCCTTTGTCGTGCGGCGTGATAGTTTCTCCGGCGACGGTGGAGCGGATGCCTGCATTGCCCAGGTAGTCACGGATCAATTCGGTGGTTCTTTTATACACCGCCTCTTGCGCCGCCTCTTGCGCCGCCTCTACCCGGCCTGTTTCGAGTCGTGTCCGCTCATACGCCTGCCGGATTTCGGACCCGATATTGATCTTGGCAATTCCTTTTTTGAACGCCGCCAGGACATCACTCTGCCTGACTCCCGATCCCCCGTGCAGCACCAACGGGATTTGGGTCGCTTCGCGCAGCTGCTCCAGGTGATCCAGATTCAGCCGCGCCTCCACCTTTTTCTGATCCTTTTGTGTGCCGGAGATAGCCCCGTGAATACTGCCTACCGCCACCGACAGCCAATCGCAGCCGGTTTCGTTCACAAACCGCTCGGCCTCGTCAATACGTGTGAATCCCCGGCCCGTCTCGAAAAGTTCATCGTAGGGGGGCAGCGGTCCTGCTTCGTGGCCCAAGACAGCACCTAACTCAGCTTCGCAGGCTATCCCGGCGTGATGGGCGAGTTCAACCACCCGGCGTGTGGCCGCAATATTTTCGTCCAGCGACAGCCGCGAGCCGTCGATCATGACCGAATGATAACCCAGATCGATAGCGTGTTTGATGATCGGTAGATAGTCGATCCGTATATCATCCTCATCGATCACCGGCACATGATCGAGATGCAGCCGGACATATTCCGGCTTGTTCCATTTCCGGAACTCGGCCATCACTTCATCTGGCCCGCCCGCTTCAAATTTGAACCATTCCAGGCGTGCCGTCTCAATGAAGGCGAACGAGTCCTGATCAACGATGGCCCGGATCACCGGCTCCATCATCGGCAGATAGGGAATATTGAACGCCGGAATGACAATCCCGGCCCGGTATGCATTCAGGACAATCTCGGCTGATCTCAACATGATGGCTCTGCTTCCCACTGCGGCAAGACGACATCATGATTCAGGTAGTAGTTCAGGGCTTCTTTGATCGGCTGCACATAATAACCAGGAGTGAGATTGACATGGTGGCGATGGCCGGTGCGTACCATGTGCATCAGTACATCCTCAAGGTTTTCTATCTCCGCCACGCCCGCGCAGCCAAAAAAGTCAGGAGGGACTTCGTCATTGGTAAATTCGCCGTGTCCCAAATACCACCGCATCCGGCCATTTTCGGTCAGCACATTCCCAAACGTGAAGTTAAACGGCGCGATGCGGCCTACATTACAGCCAAAACTCGACCCTGGGCCGATGCTGTTGATCAAAATGTCATGATCGGTGATGCGACCCGGCCCAGCCATCAGCGATTGAGGCACTGGACCACAGTGGAACAAAATGCACTTTTCCTCCTCGTCGGCATAGTTGTTGTTCCAATCGAGACAGGTTGCCGCTTCACCTGATGCTAAGTGGAGCGCTTTGAGGGCAATCGCGCTGCCCAGGTCTACTTCGCAGGCCGCGCCGATTCCTTGATTATTGAGGGTGCCGAGAACCACGCAGGGCGAAATCCCAAGCTGTTTTTGAAGCTCCAGCCAGCAGCGGATCGCGACCGCGTCCATCTGGTATTCTTCGATGATTTCATCCAGCACGACGCTGAGCTTGGCGAGATTTTCAAATGCCCGTTCAGGCACGCCATTCCAATCAGTCGTTTCGCGGAGCAAGTGCGCCTTGTCTTGATATGCGCTGCTGCCGTTCATCGCCCTAACCCGCCCGATCACGTCGGCCATATCCAACGTTTCAACCGTAATGCCGTGATGTTGAAGCGCCAACTCATCGATACGCACCGTCTTAAAGGGCGTTGTCCTGGCCCCAATAGCGCCTACGGTCATCTGGCGAACTCCTTTGACCACCTGGCAAACACGGTCAAAGTGATCAAGATTGGCCTTGAATTTTTCACTGGTGGGTTTGACAACATGCGGTTTGAGCGCTGTGAACTTGACTCCGTACTGCCGGAAAACATCAGTTATGGATAATTTGCCACAAAACGCATCCCGCCGCAGGGCCGAAGACATTTTATCCAGATCGTCTGGATAGGCCTGGATCAGAATCGGAACCCCGGCTTCTTTAAGCGCCGAAACAGCTCCGGTTTCGTCACCGAAGTTAGGCAGGCTGAGGATAATGCCGTCAAATTTGCCCCGGTTTTGCTGTAAAAAATTAGCATAGATTTCCCCTTCGCGCGGGGTTTCGACAGCGCCATGACGAGTAGCGTTCTCTTCCAGCATCAAAACCTCATGCCCGGCCTCTTTGAGGATGCGCGGAAGTTCGCTGCGGGCTTCGGCGATCAGTGAGGAAGGAAAAAAGCCGCGATTTCCGAAAAAGAGAGCAAAGGTGGATTTAGACTTTTTCATGGATGCTCCTGTAATATTCTAAAGTAAACAAACTTCTGTAAACGTTCCCGGAAACGTTTACAATTACTGTGCCATAGAATCACCGGGGTTGTCAAGCAGCATAAAATGAACCGAGGCGCGGCAGGCATCGAGTCCAGATTACCGTGTCCCTGCTTGATCAATGTCTGTGGAATGGAGCTTTAATTAGGGGTTTTGTGCTGTTACGATCGCGGGTTCGGCGACGACGATCAGCCGTCCTTGATAGGTCCGGCTGTCATTATCCCATTCGGTGCAGGTAATCAGCGTCACGCGCGGGCGGCCATCCTGTGCCAGCCAGCTTACATTATCCGGTTCTACGCGCTCGATCTGG
>JACRBK010000696.1 GCA_016234525.1 Chloroflexota bacterium | reverse complement strand
GGTTCGCTCAGATGGGGAATGTCGGGCTGCAAATAGCAGACCTGGTTCAAGATCACCGGCTCCGATTGTTGGATCGCTTGTTTCGCCGCTGTTTGTAAAGAGGCGTAACGCTCGGCGGGCAGATCGGTGGGGAATGGTTGCCCGCGCACAAACACAGTGACGACTTTTAGCTCTCCTTCCTCAAGGTGCAGCACGCTGATCGTATCATAACCCAACAACCCATAAAGCTGGCGGGCGACTCCATCAACCAACATAGACGGGCTGAGGATCGCAATGGTATACCGCCCGACTTCGTTCACCAACCGCAGTTGATCCAGCCGGTGACGGACTTCTTCAAACAGGCTGGCATTTTGCAGCGCCAGCGCAATCTGCACGCCGAATAAACCCGCTTGTTCGGTCTGCCAATCGCCAAATGCCTGAGAATCCTGAACATTGACCAGCAGCAGTACCCCCGTCGGCACATCCGCGCGGACCAACGGAACCGCCATTACCGAACGAGCGTGTGTCATTTCAACAAACTCGGCGGGCAAAATGCGTTTGTTGCCAATATCGTTGATATAACGGGGCCGCCATTCACCCAATACGCGCACCGGCAGCAGATGCGATTCTTGCAGCGACAGGGTATACCCGGCGAAACGATCCGCCCCCAGGCCAGACGCCATTTTGCCAACCAGTTGTTGATCATTCACCAACCAGATATACGCTCCCTGGACGTCAAATACACCCAGGCTCTCGCGGCAGATCAGGTCTAACACGGCATCCCGTTCAAGTTGGGCGCTGATCGCCAGGCTCAGCCGCCCCAGGTCGGTTGATAGGGTGACGCGGCGGGCGGTTTCGTCGAACAAAATGGCGTTGTCCATCACCACGCCCAACTGCTGGCCGATATTTGTCAGCAGTGTTTTAAGAATGGGACTCAGCGGCTCTGCTGTGCCACTCGACACACTCAACAGCCCGATCTCGACCCGGTGCGATACCAGCGGCACACTGAAAAAGATATATCGTTCGCCACCGGGCAGCGCGATGGGCGGCAGGGTCACATCTTGCAGGCCCAGCGCGGGGATATGATTCAAGGGATCTACCAGGGCGACCGGCAGCCCTGATACTGCCCGCAGCCGTAATTCGTGCGACCCCACATAATATTGGTGGATCACGCCGTATTTCAAATTCAGTGTATCCAGCACCCGTTCGAGCAGCACCCCCAGCAGATTCTCGTGCGTAAGCGCTTCGTTGCTGACCGAAAGCACCATATTGAGCGCGCTCAATGCCCGGTTCTGACGATTGGCTTCTTCTAACAGGCGGAAGTTTTCAAACGCCGCCGCGACCTGGTTGGCGAAGGTGCGCGCAATCTGGAATTGTTCGTCCGAAAATCCGCGCGGCTGCACACGATATACACTCAGGATGCCGATCACACGGTCCCGCACCACCAACGGCAGCCCCATCCAACTGCGCGCCTCAGACCACATCGCCTGCTGAGTGATGCTGCTCGCGCTGGCCTGGGTATCGTGGATCAACACCGGGCTTTTAGTTTCAACGATTTGGTTCATCAGCGGGTTATTCGCCAGGGGGATTGTGCTGACAGGCAGTGTCCCCGCCGGGTGGCTGGTATAAGCAACCCACACCTGCTGGCTTTCGTTGATCAGGCCGATATTCGCCCGGTCAAATTCGAGCAGGTCTTTTAAGCGAACCAACACCGTCGATAAGGCCGCGTCGAGGCTGCGGCTGGTGACGAGTTCATAAGAGGTTTTTTGCAGTTGTTCCGCGTAGACCCGGCGGCGCTGTTCGGTCTCAAAGAGGCGGGCGTTTTCGACCACCATCGCGGTTTGGTTAGCAAAAATAGTGGCAATGCGTAGATCGTGTTCGGTGAGCTGTCCGGCTGATTGGTGCGTAATGCTGATACAGCCGATCACCTGATCATGGCTGATCAATGGCACGCCCATCCACGAGTTATAACGAAACTCGTTGGTTTTCCATTCGTGATCGGATGGAATATCCGAGACGATCTGCGCGGTGCGTTCGTCAAACAGGCGCACCAGATAAGGGTAGTCGGCGATGTCTATCCGCGTCAAATCTAACGGCACGGCTTCGGGATCGATGACAAATCCCTGCTGTGCGCCGATCCGCAGGCAGCCGGGCGTGTCGACCAACAGCACAGAAGCGCGCTCATAATCGATCAGTTCGCGCAGCAGCCCTAAAATAGTCGTCAAGGCTTCGTGCAGTGGGGGAGTCGCCATCGTGCTGGCGACCTGGCGCAGCACTTCGGCCAGTTTGCGTTGTTCGAGTTCCTGGCGATACAGCCGGGCGTTGTCCAGCGCTATCGCCAACTGCCGCCCCACACTTTCTAACAGCGCGACTTGCACCATATCAAACTCGCGCCGGGTCCGGTAACCAAACTGCAAGACGCCGACCACATGATCATGCACCGCTAATGGGATCGTGATCGCGGCGCGCAGGCCGCGCTCAATCAGCCGCTCACTCAGCGATCCGCCGTCCTGGGCATCGGTGATGATGACTGTTTGATTGTCCCGCACAGCCCGTCCAGCGATGGTATCTTCTAATGGCAGTGTCTCAGGAATCAGAGCGACTACATCGGGATCGCCGTGACATTTTTCCCGGCGCAGCGGGCCAGATTTGCCGTCGTCCAACACATAAACGGAGACGATATCGGCATTATTGACGGTCAGTGTTTGCTGAACAGCCCGGTCTATGATCTGGGCGACATCCAGCGAGGAAGCAATATCGGCGCTGATGGCGCTGACCATCAGCAGTTCGCGCCGCCGTTCTTCCAGGTTGCTCCGCACGCGCAGCGTGGTGACATCCCGCACGAAAAGAAGCTGCGCGTTAGGCAGATCGCGCAGATCGTCCAACGCCTGCAATTCCACTTCGAGGATATGTTCACCATCGTCCTGGTGAATCAGGCTTTCTCCCTGAGCGGTATTGGTTTCTAACATACGCCGGATCACCGGCAGAACCCCGCTGGAACGCAGGTGTTCGAACACATGGGGCGGCGTGACTGACTGCGGCGGCTCAATACCCAGCAGCCGTGTGCTGTGAAAACTTTGCCAGATGACGCGGCACTGCTCATCGAGGACCATCGTAATATCGCTGCGTGTT
>JACRBK010000692.1 GCA_016234525.1 Chloroflexota bacterium | reverse complement strand
GCTGAAGGCTGATAACTGATGGCTGTTCTTAAGTGAGGCTGCCATGACCGATCTATTTGAATATGGGCGACAACAGCGCCAGCGCGAGTCTGCGCCGCTGGCGGTGCGAATGCGCCCCCGCACCCTGCATGAATTTATCGGGCAGGATCATATTATCGGGGCAGGGCGATTGCTGCGGCGCGCCATCGAAGCCGATCAACTCACCTCGATCATCCTGTGGGGGCCGCCGGGGACAGGGAAAACCACGCTGGCGAATATCATCGCCAACCACACCAAGCGCCATTTCAGCCGTTTGAATGCGGTCACGTCGGGCGTGAAGGAATTACGCGAACTGATCGCGGCGGCTCAAGAGCGATCCGGCATGTACAGCCAGGGCACGGTGCTGTTTATCGACGAGATTCACCGCTGGAATAAAGCCCAACAGGACGGGCTGCTGCCGTTTGTCGAAGATGGCACGGTGGTTTTGATCGGTTCCACCACCGAGAATCCATTTTTCTCCCTGGTGAATCCGCTGCTCAGCCGCAGCCGCGTGTTCCAATTGAACGTCTTGACCGAGGCCGATATTGTGGAGATTCTGCACGCCGCGATCCGGGATTCTGAGCGCGGCTTGGGCAAGCTCAAACTCCGCCTGCTCGATGAATCTGCCGCCCACCTGGCGCGAGTCGCCGGGGGAGATGCCCGCAGCGCCCTGAACGCGCTCGAACTCGCCGCCCAGACCACACCGCCCGGCGCGGATGGCGTGATCGAGATTTCGCTCACCGTCGCGGAGGAGAGTATCCAGCAGCGCGCCGTGCGTTATGACAAAAGCGGCGACGAACATTACGACACAATCAGCGCATTTATTAAGAGCGTGCGCGGCTCTGATCCTGACGCGGCGCTGTATTGGATGGCGAAAATGCTGCACGCCGGAGAAGACCCGCGTTTTGTGCTGCGGCGGCTGTTCATTCTCGCCAGCGAAGATATAGGCTTGGCTGATCCGAATGCGCTGGTCGTGGTCGCATCGGCGGCGCAGGCATTCGAGTGGGTGGGGATGCCAGAAGGGTACTATTTCCTGTCGCACGCCTGCCTCTATCTGGCGACGGCTCCTAAGAGTAACAGCACAGGCGCGATCTGGAAGGCGCTGGCGCACATCGAAGAATTTGGCCCCGGCGATGTGCCGCTGTACCTGCGCGATAAGACGGATAGTTTTCACGGCAGCACGCGCGATCATTACCGCCGCACGCTGCAAGAATCGTCAGGCGATCAGGGATCGTACCAATACCCGCACGATTTTTCAGGTGGGTGGGTCAAACAACAGTATCTTCCGCCCGGCATGGAAGCGCCCGGCTGGTATCAACCTAAAGACATCGGTTATGAGCGCACGGTCAAAGCACGCCTGGAAAGCCTGGGGCAAGATGAGGCCGAGTAGGGATGAGAAGGGCGGCGTATCCCGCCGCCGCAGGCTCAAGCCCTGCGGCTAGCGAAAAAGCCTGGAAGCGCACTAAAAGGCGCTAAAAACCAAGACTCTTAACAGCCCTTTGTTGCCTCATTTCATAAGTTATCGGGGAATCTGTAGGGGCAGGGCAAGCCCTGCCCAAATTGGGCAACCCTATGTACTTTGAGAAAATAATCCGGTTATGTTGAGGGGCGAAGTCAAAAGTGACCTCACCCCCTACCCCCTCTCCAACCGAGTTGGAGAGGGGACCGCAGCCGACCGGGTTTTGTAGGGGCGCCGCTTGCTGCGCCCTGTTTTTTTGCCGCATCACCTGATTAAATAGTAAAAAAGTGCATTGCCTCGCCCCTACCAGTCAACGTGGACGGCCCCCTGGATTAGTTGGCGTTACGAGGCGCTCTGCGCCTTGATCCACTTGCGAATCTCGGTGCGCGCCCAGTTAAAATGGGCGCCGGTACTGGACCACACATAACGAAAGAGCAGGGTCGTGTTCGTCCAGGCGTAAAACTTCGGCGTGAACAATTCCTCTTCGCTCATCGTCTGCACCGTCTCGATCATGGCCTGATGCGTCGTTTCGTATTGGGCGCGGATCTCAGCCAGCGGCGTGTCGCGATACTGTTCATAGATACGCTGGTTGAGGATAGGCGTCTCGCTCCATTTCAGGTCATCGGCGGGCGTTTTGGGGTTCTCGCCGCGCCGCCCGGCGCGATACCAGCCGAGGACCATCTGCTCCCAAACGGTCACATGGGCCAGAATATCTTTGACCGACCACCCTTCGCACACGCCCGGCTGCACCATCTGATCCTCGCTCAGCCCGGCTAATAGCTGCGCGAGTTTCTGGCGTTCGGCCTGAAATTCAGCCATCAAGTCTTTTTTTGTGGCGATCTCGGTGACTTTCACGGGTTATTCTCCGTCATAGGCCGCCAGAGCCGCCGGTAACACCTGGGTGACGACATGCCCGGCGGCGGGCAGCCCGACCAGGATCGCGCTGATCACTTCCTGGCGGGTCGCGCCGTGCTGTTTCGCCGTCATCACATGAAACGGAATGCCGCCCTCCATACGCAGCGCCGCCAGCACCGCGAGATAGGCTAGTTCTTCGGTTTTCTTGTCCAGGGCGCTCGCCGCATCCAGAGATTGCACCATCGTCCCCCACGCCTGGGCATGTTGGGATGCTTCGGTCATGAAGGTTTGAAACGCATTACTGATTTTAGGGGTTGGGTTACTCATGCTGAACACTCTCCTCCTCACAGGATAGTTGTTGTCGCTGAATTACATTAAACGCCCAATCGTTTTGAAATCGCCCACTTCTTGCGGGGGAAATCAAATAACCAGTGGGCTTGACTCAGGGTGCTGTAGCCCAAGATCAAATCCATGGGCACTTCGATAGTGGAATTAACCCGCGACAGATCGACTCCCGCCACTTTATGCGGTGGAAAGTCATGGTTCCCGATGACCGTCGCCGACATGATATACATGGGGGTTTCCATTTGGAATCCTGTTGCGTCTGTTCCGGTAGATTGGCCGACTTCCTGAAAAAACGGAGGATGTTTTTTGACAAAGTTGGTGTCTACAATCGTTATGCTGGCACCGGTATCCCACGCGGCTTTGGCTTTCGCCAGGGGGAACTGAACATCCACATAGGGGTGAAACCTGTTGTCAAGAAACAGGTCTAACAAAGGATACTCAGCGCTGGATTCTTCGTTCGTATCCACTGAGACCCGATTTTCATCGAAGAAGAAGTGGCAGCAGAAGTCCTTGAGAAGGTCCATCCCGATCAGGCTTCGAATATCGGGTGCCTTGTCCCCCTTACGAACCACCGTGAAGTTCTTCTTTGAGATAGACCCCACCTCAATAGTGGGCACCGTAATCAAATCTTCGCTGCTTTTGGCAAACACGCCCGATGAGTTGTTTTTCTCAGTGCTGGCGAACGTCGAGGTGTAATCGTCAAATACGACACAGCTTTTTGCCGCACCCGTATCAAGCAAAAACCGGTAGGGGTGGCCG
>JACRBK010000690.1 GCA_016234525.1 Chloroflexota bacterium | reverse complement strand
GAAATTAGTTTGCGGCTGATCTGTTCGGGATGGGCGATGTTATAGAGCACCAGATCATACGAGGAATCGTCTAAAACGTGCTGGATACCGCTCAACCGCTCTACGAAAGACGGCATGGTGAAAAAAGGGGATACCACGCCAATCGTAAAGGTTTTTCCCCCCGAAAGCTGCCGGGCAGCCGAATTGGGTCGAAAACCTAATTCGCGGATCACCTCTAGAACTTTTTCTCTGGTTTCTTCACTGACGGACGGGCTGCCGTTCAGCACACGCGAAACCGTGCCGATACCTACTCCGGCGCGTTCAGCCACATCTCTAATTGTCGGGGTGTGCATAATTAAGCCTGTCCAAATTAATTGGAACCGATTCCAATTCCTAATACCATTTTATGCGCACTCTGGGGATGCTGTCAACGTTTGTCGCGGTTTTCATACGGAACCGCCAGAATACTCGCGCTGACATCGCAGGTATAACGGTGGTGCTGTTGGCACAACAGGGGAACATCCGGTTTGGGAACCACACCAAAGACGCGCAGCGCTCGCAGCAGATGGCACAGCGGCAGCCCGACCACATTGGCATAACACCCACTGGTCAACTCGGTCGGGTGAAAACCCGCATGTTGGATGGCATAACTTCCGGCTTTGTCGAACGGATCGCCGGTAGCGATATAGGCTTCGATCTCGTCGTCGGTATAGTCACGCATCGGCACGCCGGTGATCGCCACCTCGGTCACACGCTGACCGTTGGCCGCATTGAGCAGGGTGAGCGCGGTGTATCCCTGGTGGACTCGTCCGCGCAACTGCCGGAGCATCGTTCGCGCCTCATCGGGATCAGCCGGTTTGCCTAAAATGGCATTACCATCAGCGACAGTGGTATCCGCCGCAAGGATCAGCCCTTCTGTTAAACCAGAGTCGAGCGCCGCCTGAGCTTTGGTATGGCTCAGCCGCACGGTATAGTCCTGAGCGGCTTCGCCCGGATAGGGGTTTTCGTCGATCTCAACCTTTACAACTTCAAAAGCCAGCCCGGTCAGGCCGAGCAGTTCGCGCCGCCGGGGTGAACCGGAAGCCAGGATCAGGCGTAGGGGATCAGAGGATGTCACGAATCGGGTTACTCCACGAGTATCTATGGACCAAAGGATAGTGAATCTTTAGTTTTAGTAATTAGCAAAAGCTAAAGACAGGCAAAGATAGTTTTTACTAACCACTAAAACCAATAACTATTTACCCGTTGATTCGCTCGCCGACTTCCGACAGCTATTCCGTATACGCCCGGCGATTCTGGAACATCAGCCCAAAACCGCGCCGGGTGACCAGATAATCATGCGTGGGATCAGTCTCAAGCAGGCGTTTGCGCAATCGACTGACCAGAGCATCAATCGTCTGATCGGTCACGTCTTCGCCGCCGCCCCACACGCCTTCAATTACCTGCTCGCGGGTGACGATACGCCCGGCGTTCTGGATCAACAGCGCCAGCAGTGAAAACTGGTTCGGGCTGAGCGGCGGATCGAGCGGCTTTTCGTCGATAAACACCTGGGCGGTATCCAGATCAATATCGAGCGCGGGGCGGGGAATCTGCACCGGGTCAATCTGGGCTGTCGTCACGGGATCGTCAAATATCCAGACACAAATCTGGGCAAAACTCACGGCGTCGCCAGCTCTCAGCCGGTGAAGTTCGCCCGCCCCCAGGCGGCGACCATTCACAAAAGTGCCGTTGGTGCTGCCCATATCCTCTAAAAATATGTTTAGATGATCATTGGTGCAGCGCGCGTGCAGCCGCGATATTTCGGTGCTGTCGATCACATAACTACAATCACGCGAGCGGCCAATCGTGAACGGAAACGACACAAGGTCAATCGTTTTGCCCGCGTGATCACCCTGCTGAATTAAAAAACGTTGTATCGAAGGCATTATTCACCTCGACTGCGGCATGAAAAATACTAATCCACCGACAACAGCGCCATGCCAGCGTTGTTACGACTGGTTTTCTTCACTATCGTCTAGCTCAAGCGCCGGGCGATAACCCTGGTCGGATTCCAGGCCGTTCCGCTGCTCAAACTCAGCTAGCGCGGCCTGAAGCTGCTGCTGCCGCATACTGTTTGTCACATCGCCGCGGGTGCGTTCCAGCACGCCGCGCAGCGAGTCGATCCGGCGGCGCAGCCCTCCGGTGATCGCGTCGTGAAAATCGAACGCGAACAAAATGCTGTAGATCGTATCCATCGCCTCTAACAGCCGTTCGGCTTCGTCCGAATGGCCCTTACGGATGATGTCTAACACCTGTCGGCGCAGTTCACTGGCGGCCTCCGCCAAACCGTTCAGGTAGGTAGCGTGTTCGACTCCCAGTGCTGACGGAGAGGGCAGTTCTTCGCCGCGCACTAGAGCATATGTCAGGAAGGCTTCGACATATTCTTTAAGGGCGTCTTGCGCATAACCGCTGTGATAAAGATCGGGATACCCGGCGACCAGACGGCGCATTTCGTCGGCGGCGGCGCGGGTAGAATCAAGACGCTGCCGGGCGGTTTCCCACTCGCGGCGATGAATAGCGCGGATCGAATTGGCGCACTGCTGGATCAGCAGGCGTGAATGATTGATCGCGGCGTCACGGGCGGAATTTTTCGCTTCAAAAACCTGTCGAATTTCTTCAGCGATGGTGTCGAGGATGTCGAGACTACTCATGAGTTTCCGGCCCCTTGTCCGGTTCTACGTCGCCTTCGTCGTCTGCCTGGCGAATGGTGCTAAACAACTGGTCGGCTAAGGTTTGCGGGCGCGGCGGCAGTTTGATCTCGCCAAACTGGCTTTCAAACTTTTCAATATTTTCTTCGAGCGCCTTCAGCAGCATCTTAGCATTGGTGGGGGTCAGCACAAGCCGGGTACGCACACGAGCTTTAGGCAGGTTGGGCAGAATCTGCGCGAAATCTAAAAAGATTTCCCAGGGGGAATGGGAGATAATGGCAAAATTGGCATAGACCGCCGCTAAATCGGCGGGAATTTCCAGGTTCAGCCGCCGAGGAGCAGCGGGGCCTTGAGGTTCAGACATAATCAACTTCTCTCCTGACCAGCGGGCGAACGTTTCACCCGCATAAACACAACAAACAGCCGGGGGCACGGGCCTCGATCCGGCTGGTTTTAACTATACCTCAATTTGCGCCATTGCGGCGGAACTAGAAGGGCAGGTCTTCCGGCTCGCTCGGATAATCGCTGTGCTGCTGCGTTTCGGCACCTTCGCCTCGCCGGCCCAAAAATTTCATATCCCGCGCGGTGAGTTCGAGTGACGCCTGGGGCTGACCATCTTTGCCCAGGTAGGCGCTGGCTTTCACCTCACCCGTGATCATGATCTGCATCCCTTTGTGAACAAACTGGTTGGCGGTTTCGGCCAAGCCTCGCCACGCACTGACTTTAAACCAGGTTGTTTCTTCGCGCGGTTCGTTCGTGTTTTTGTCGGTCCACTGACGGCTGACGGCGACACTGAACGAACAAACGGCCACCCCGGTTGAGGTATAACGCAATTCGGGATCACGCCCGACATTGCCGATAATGATTGTATATTGGTAACTTGACATGGGCTGCTCCTCGCGATTGTTGTGTATGCCCGAATGATATGTTAAGCCGAGCCGGCTGTCAAAGTTGATCGAATGGTTAGATTATAGCACAAACAGAACTAATGTTCAAATTCAGTTTGTACGCCGCGCCTCAAGCTGTTCGGTGAGCAGGCGTTGGACCATTTGCGCATCACCTTTGCCGCGCATCGCTTTCATCACCAGCCCCATCAGGAACTTAACCACCTTGTCTTCGCCTGCCAGATAACGCGCCACTTCACCCGGCTGCGCGTCAAGCACGGCGATGACCGCCGCCGCCAGCACGCTCTCATCGCTCACCTGGGCTAATCCACGTTCCTCCACCAGCCGGGCCGGATCACCGCCGTCAGTATACAGAGTATCCATCAACTTTTTCGCCACCCCATGATTGATCGTCCCCTTTTGCACCAGGGTCACGAGATCAGCCAGCGCCTTCGGGGTAAGTTTGATTGCGCCAATTTCTTCGCGGTCGCGGCTTTCGTTATTCATCTGGCGGAACACATCCCCGATGATGTAATTGGCGATCTGCTTAGGATCGCCCCCTGCCTGCACCGCTGCTTCAAAATAATAGGCGACGGCTTGTTCGGCCACCAGCACCGCCGCATCATAATGGCTCAGCCCGAAGGCCGTAATAAAACGGTCGCGTTTGGCATCGGGCAGTTCGGGCAGCGCGGCGCGAATCGCTTCGATCTGGTCGCGGGGGATGATCACAATCGGCAGGTCCGGTTCCGGGAAATAACGATAATCTTCGGCGCTCTCTTTAAGGCGCTGCACAACCACCGATTGGCGGTTTTCGTCCCATCCCAGCGTCGCCTGCTGGACCGTGCCGCCCGACTCATAAACTTTGATCTGGCGTTCGATTTCATAGGCGCTGGCGCGGGCCACCACCCGAATACTGTTCAGATTCTTCACCTCGGTACGGGTACGCAGTTCGGATGCCCCCACTGGGCGCACGCTGATATTCGGCTCCATGCGCAGCACACCTTTGCTCATGTCGCCGCTGTTGACTTCCAGATAACGCAGAATCGCGCGCAGCTTGCGGGCATAGGCTTCGGCCTCTTCGGCGCTGTGAATATCCGCCTCGGTAACAATTTCGAGCAGTGGCACACCTGCGCGGTTGAGGTCTACTAGGCTGTGACCGTCCACATGCGTCAGTTTGCCGGTGTCTTCTTCGAGATGGGCGCGGCGAATGCCAATACGTTTGGTGGAGCCGTCGGGCAGATCGATCTCTAACCAGCCGCGCACCGCCAGCGGAAATTCGTATTGGCTGATCTGATAACCTTTGGGCAGGTCAGGATAAAAATAACTCTTGCGCGCGAACTGGCTGAACTCAGGGATTTCACAGTTGAGCGCCAACCCCACGCGCAGCCCAAACTCCACCGCCTGTTGGTTGATCACGGGCAGCACGCCGGGCATCCCCAGGCAGACCGGGCATACATGCTGGTTGGGCGCGGCAGAAGTGCTGTCTACCACAGCGCACGAACAAAACATCTTAGAGGCGGTCTGCAATTCGGCATGAACTTCCATGCCAATCACGGCTTCATAAGCAGTCATCGCTTTTTCACCTAAATAACAACGGGACAATATCAACCAAGTGGTAAGCATAACGCGCTTGGCGGCGGGCTGCCAGCGGTGATCTTAGACAAAATGGCTGACAAACAAAGGATCGGTTAAAATATAATAGTGTTAAAGAAAGGAAAGAAAATCATGCCGGTTCGAGAAATCATCACTCCCCAAAACCCAGTCTTGCGCAAAAAAGCGCATAAAATTACCAAGTTTGACGATTCCAAACTCCAGACGTTGATCGAAGACATGATCGAAACGCTGTTGGATGCACCCGGCGTCGGGCTGGCCGCGCCACAAGTGGCCGCCAGCCAACGGGTGATCGTGGTCCGCCTGCCGGATGATGAACAGTCTAAAGAGGAATACGGCACAGATGCGGGCGTGCTGCATGTTGTGATCAATCCGGAAATCATCCGCGCCTCGCGTGAGATGGTGGACGGAATCGAAGCGTGTCTGTCTATTCCGGGCTATTTCGGGAGTGTGGATCGCCATGTGGCGGTGACCGTGCGCGGGCAAGACCGGCAGGGAAAGATGGTGCGCATCAAAGCGCGCGATTGGCTGGCGCGGGTGTTCCAGCACGAGATTGATCACCTGGACGGGGTGCTGTTTATTGATCGCGCGACCGAATTGTGGCGGGCGACCAAACGTCGCGATGGAGACGGCGCCGCACCAGCGGAACCTGATCCGCTCGAAGGGATCCTACGATCTGTCGAAGAGGTGGAAGAAATCGATGAGGAAGACGTGATCGAAGAAGTCTCAGAAGAAACCCCTGGCAGCGCTAACCCGGCCCCTTAACTGCATCTGACTTTTACGAACGTTCCGGCCTGTTCACACCGTCCGGGACGTTTTCTTTTTTCTTGCGCTTAGAACAAAAGTTCGGTATACTATACTTACTGAGCCACATGGATAGAGGGATAAACCAGCGATGGACGGTCACGATCTGCTCGAAGCCATGCGCGGGATGACTCAATTTGAATCAGTGGGGGACGCTCCGCAGCACGAAAACCCTCGCCGTTCAAAGGAGTTCAATCTAAGCGACTGTATCACGCACGTCAGCGCCGGAAACCGTAAAATGCCGGTCCTTAAAGCGATGAATACCACGGCCTGCGAGCGCAACTGTTTTTACTGTCCCTTCAGGGCAGGGCGCTCGTCAATGCGGCGCGTTACCTTCTCGCCGGACGATATGGCGCACGGGTTTATGGCGCTGTACCGGGCGGGAGCCGTTGAGGGGATTTTCCTGTCGTCAGGCGTGATACGCGGCGGAGTCAGCAGCCAGGACCCGATCCTTGATACTGGCGCGATTCTGCGCGAGCAGTACGGTTTTCGCGGTTACATTCACCTCAAGATCATGCCCGGCGCCGAAGCGGATCAGGTGCAGCGTGCGATGCAGTTAGCTGATCGTGTATCGAGCAACCTGGAAGCGCCCAATGCGCCCCGGCTGGAAAAGATCGCCCCCGGCAAACAGTTTGAAAACGAATTGCTCAGGCCGCTGAAATGGGTCGAACAGTTTCGCCAGTCCAGCGAGGGACGGCTGCGCGCCAGCAGCACGACTGAATTAGTTGTCGGTCCGGCGGGCGAAAACGACCTGGAAATTCTGAATACCACCGACTATCTCTACCGCGAACTACGCCTGGCACGGGTGTATTATTCGGCGTTTCACCCGGTATCCGAAACGCCGCTCGATAATTACCCGGCGACAGATGACATTCGCCGTATCCGGCTGTATCAGGCCAGTTTTTTGCTGCGTGATTATGGCTTTGATCTCGAAGAACTGCCGTTTATCGATAACGGCAACCTGCCCAAAGATACCGATCCGAAGCGCGCCTGGGCCGATGCCAGCCTGATCCATGCCCCTCTCGAGCTGAATACCGCTGCACAGCGTGAACTGATGCGCGTGCCGGGCATTGGCGCCAAAGGCGCAGCGCGGATTATCGCCGCTCGGCGGAAAGCCAAACTGCGCAGCCTGGACGATCTACGCGCGGCTGGGGTGGTCAATGCACGCCGGGCAGCTCCCTATGTGCTGATGGATGGTCAACGCCCGGTCGAACAGCCTCGTTTGTTCTAGCTGACTCACTGAGATCTATTCCTTCGGCGCTGATCCCAATGGAACGGCCCGGTTTATTCCTACCACTGCACGGGGCGCTGTTGGCCGCGCCCCTCTAAAAACACTTCACAAATATACCAAACCAGAATCCCAATCCTGTATACTTTGCACAAGGGAAAAGCCCTCTTTGCGGTGTTTTTGACACGCCGTAAATCAGGATTAAAATTAGAAGAAGATTAATACTTGGTGAGTACATCGTGAAACAAATGAACATGGGCAGTCTGGGTTTG
>JACRBK010000687.1 GCA_016234525.1 Chloroflexota bacterium | reverse complement strand
TGCAAAAAACTTTCTTTCAGTGGGCCGGGGGCGGTATCCTGCGGGACGGCGGGGGCCGCGACCTGCACTGCCGCGCCGGATCCGTTGCCGTTATTCCCGCCGCTGCCGCTGTTCCCACTGCTGCTGTTCTCGACCACTGCCGCGATCCCGCGCCCCTGCGCGAGGTCGATCCCGACATTTTTGCCGATCTGGTCGCTGTCGGCGATCAGATCCAGCAGATCATCGGTGATCTGAAAGGCCAGCCCCAGGTTATAAGCGTAATCGCTGAGCGCGGATACCCATTCCTGCGGCGCACCCGCCGACACAGCGCCGAGTTCGGCACAGGCGACAAACAGCGCCGCCGTTTTAAGCGCGATGATCTCGTAATACGTCTCACGATCCAGCCGCCCCTCCCGCGCCGCGTGAATTTGCAGCGTTTCTCCCTCGACCAGATGAATCGCGGCTTTCGCCAAAATCCGATTCAGTTCCGGGGGATAGGGGGCCATGATTTCATAGGTTTTGGTGAACATAAAATCCCCGGTCAGCAGGGCGAACGTGCCGCCCCAACGCGCATTGACCGTTTCTCGCCCGCGCCGCAGCGTGCCGTGATCGTTGATGTCGTCATGCACCAGGGTCGCTGTGTGGATAATCTCTACGGCTGCCGCCAGGGGAATCACATCCTCGTTAAGCGGGCCACCTGCCGCCGCATGAGCCAGCAGAACCAGGCGCGGGCGCAGGCGTTTACCCCCGGCAGAGAGGATATGGCCGGTGGTATCGGTCAGCAGCGGGACCGAACTGGCGGTGACTGTCCGCAGCAGGTCTTCTACAGCTTGAAGGGATTGTTCGATAGCCATACACCCTCGCATTGGTGCGCCGCTGAAGCGGGCACATTGGTCGACTGGGATGATTTGTGTCTTTCAGAACTTATTGAAAGAATTATAACATCCTTTGTTTGATACGCCAATCAGGTCTGATCCTGTGCGTGCTGGATGATAGACATCAACAACATTTGCGCCAGTCGAAAAAACTCTTGAAGCTGGCTCAGGCGTTCGATATAAAACTCGGCCAGCTTTTGCTCCTCATCCCCCATCGCGGGGATGCCTTTTTGTAGCTGGGCAGCATTGTCATCCAATACTTTGAGCGCCTGATTGACATCGCGCAGTTCGCGGCTGCTGAGAATATTCGTCAGGATACGCCAAAAATCGCTCTCGGCGCGATAATATTTGCGCCGGTCATCTTTTACCCACACTTCCCGCACGATGCCCATATGTTCCAGGGTGCGCATATTGGTGCTGACGCTGGCCTTAGAAATCCCCAGCCGGTCCATCAGATCATCCAGGCTCAGCGGTTCGGGGCTTAACATCAGGGCGCCAAAAAGCTGGCCCATCACTTTCGTAAACCCAAAATAACTGGCAAGCTGGCCCAGCCCTTCAATGATACTGGTGTTGACCGTACTAAAAGTCGTATTGGGTGGGAGATTAGAAGTCGAGTCGTCCATAGACCTTCACTCGCGCATCAGAAAGGCCAACCGGCGCAGGCCGTGAAATTTTCCGTATTGACTATCAGGCGTTATGCTAGCAGGTTGGGGCAAGCGCCGCAAGTGCGCCACAACGGCGGATGAATTTTTGCGTAATTTTTACAGGTCGCCGTTTTGACTGTATAATGATGGCGCATGAGCTTTTGTTTCGGCAAAATACGCCGGACGCAGCATACAGCGTCTTGAACATTGGGCTGAAATGGCATCTCTAACCAGAGGGGGAGATGAAGTCAAAAACTAGACTACTATGGCTCAGCGTGATCGTGTTGACCACCGTAATACTGGTCCCTTTTCACGCTGCCAATGCCTCTGGAGTTTGCCCTGGCCGTGCGCGGGCTGCGGGCCAATTGGGATTTGACCCGGTTTTTACGATTACGGGGACAATGTCCCCTGGTGTGTTGGGATTGCCCGGCGAACCTGTGACCTGGACCATTACCATCACCAATGCCAGCACAACGGCGGGGTCCGGTATTGTCGTTACGGATACTCTGCCGGATACACTGCGCATTGATGGGGTAAATGTAGTTCAAGGACAGGCCGCCGTCGGTGGACAGTCCGTAGTATACACGCTGCCCGCGCTGAATCCGGGCGAAACGGTCCAGATCGAAATTCTCACGACGGTGATACGCGGCCCGGCGAATGGCATTCTGATTAATCACGCCGCGTTAACGGCGCAGGGGCCGCAGGGTGTCGTGACAAAAAACGCAGTGGCTGAGGTGTTTGTCCCCACCGGCCTGCCCGCGACGGGTTATCCTCCGTCGGAGGATTTGCCCGGTGACGGAGAGCCTCCGGTCTGGATGGTGGGAATGATAGCGGCATTGATCGTGGCCTTAGCCGCGATGTTCGTGTGGGCGCGCGGTCGCCGCTGGCAGCATCGTAACTGGTACGTTCGCCAGGGGTAATGAGCAGCGTTCAGCCGTCAGCGATCAGCTTTCAGCAAAAAACAAACGGGGTGCAGCACATTGGCGCTCCGTTTTTGTATGTTCCAGGGAAGAACGGGCTCAATTTCTACGACAGCCGACGGGTTTTGTAGGGGCGCGGCTTGCTGCGCCCTGCTCTTGACCTTGTTCCTTTGCCTCTTCTGAATTCTCCAAAGGATACGCCTTATGCCCTACGATCCTGATCGCCATCATCGCCGCTCGATCCGGTTGCAGGGTTATGATTACACTCAAGCCGGTGCTTATTTTTTGACGATATGCGTGTATCATCGGGAATGTTTGCTCGGTGAAGGTTCATCGGATGGTGTTTTGTTGAGCAAGGTGGGCGAGATCATTG
>JACRBK010000114.1 GCA_016234525.1 Chloroflexota bacterium | reverse complement strand
GCAGCAGCGATACAAACGCCTTGCCGGTTTCTTCCAGGGCACGCCCCTGGTGATAGAGAAACGCTTCGAGCGGGGATCGTTTGACTTTGTCGGATTGTTCGTTTGCCATCGTTTTTTTCTCCAATAATTCACTGTCTTCATAAATCATTACGCACGATCCCGGCGCGGGGTTCCACGCTGATCAATATCCCCGCGTGCGATCCACCAGGTTCAGCAGGTCTTTGCGCGCAATATAGCGCGACAGGTTTTCGACAAACAGCGCCGCCGCTTTGGGGTTATAGTCCGGGCTGTTGCCGGAAATATGCGGGCTGATGATCAGGTTGGGCAGCTTCCATAATGGGCTGTCAGCGGGCAGCGGTTCCGTCTCGAACACATCCAGCGCGGCCCCGGCGATCTGCCCATTGTTCAACGCTTTGATCAGCGCTGTCTCATCCAGCACCCCGCCCCGGCTGATATTGATCAGACAGGCGGTAGACTTCATCGCCGCGAATACCTCCGCATTAAACATATGCCGTGTGGATTCGGTCAGCGGCACGACGATCACCACGTAATCACACTCGCGCACCATAGAGATCAGCGCTTCGGGCGGGTAGAGACGGTGGAAATAAATGCCTTCAGGATCGCCCGCCCCCGGCAGGCTGTAACTCTCGACATCGGTGGGGTGGCGCACGTCGCGTTTGGCGGCTAACACTTCCATGCCGAAGGTGCGCGCGATGCGGGCAATCTCGCGCCCGATGCTGCCATAGCCCACGATCCCGACGGTGCTTCCTACCAGCAGGTGCGGCATAAAGGTGCTGAACCTGTTTTCTTGCGGCCAATCCGCTTCTGCCTGGAGCCTGATCATTGTGGGCAGGTGATGCCCGAACGCCAGCATCATCATAAACACATATTCCGCCATTGTCGCAGAATGGATGCCGCTGGCCGTCGTGAGCATCACGCCTTCGGTCTGGAAAAGCGGCTGGTCGATCAGGCGCTCGATCCCGGCGCTGTGCGCCTGGACCCATCGCAGATGAGGGGCCAACACCGGCTGCGGGATCGCGCCAGAGGTATATAACACGTCGGTTTTAGCCCAGATTTCATCTGGCACTTCGCGGGCTTCGGCGGCGGGGTGATAGAGAATTTCGACACGATCCGAGACTTCGCGGAACAAGTCGAGCTGGTTGTCCTCAAAACGGACGGTGATCAACACGTTAATGGGTTCAGTCGGTTCGGGCATACAGGCTCCTCGCTATCAATCAGCGCGCGCGGCGGAAATAGATAAACCCGGCCAGCCCGATCAGGATAATCTGTCCGGCCAGCGCAAAGGGAACTAGATCACGCGGTTCAAAATCACCCTCACGGCTGCTCGCCGGAATCGGCCTCAGTGTCGGAACCGGGGTGAGGGAGGGCGGCGGCTCCGTCGGCCAGGGCGAAGGCGACAGGGTCGGACTCGGCGTATCCGTTGGCGAAGCGACCAGCGCGACTTCTTGCGCCGCGACGGTGGGCAGGATCAGCGGGGTAGCGCTGGGAGAGGGTGGCGTATGCGTCAGGGAGGGCGTGTAACTTGGTGTGATCGTCCACGTCACCGAAGGAGTCAGCGTCAAGATCGTCGGTGTTGGGGTGTGCGTCGGCGGCGGTGGCACATAAGGCCGCTGCGTAGGCGCGGGAGCAGCAGCGTCCCCCGTATTAGCGCCGCTGGGCGCGGGAACTGCTGCTGGGGCGGGGGGCGCATTCACATCGTCACGATGTCCGAACAGCAGCGTATATGACTGGCACAACCCGCCAGCGATGCCAATTCCGACTTCATTAACATAACCATGTGTCAGTCCCGCATAGTGAACGGGTGAATGAATCCAGAACTGCCAGGCATCTGTAGCGCGGGCGATTGATCCGGCATAAATGTTCTCGCTGACATTAGTGCCGCTGTAGCCGTTCGCGGCGGCGCGGCTTGCGGGGGTCGAGCCGTTGTTTTCAGTGTGCGTCACATCGCATCCCGCCGCCATATACTGGCTGTGCTGGATGGCGGCGGCGCTAAGTTGAGGATTCAGGCTGTAGCCCGGCAGGCCCAAACTCGCCCGCAGGCTGTTGATCTGTTCGAGCAGCCAGTACACTTCATCTTGGGCGTGCGCTTGCGGCGGCGGGGAGGGAATCAGCCAGGCGGCAAAACACAACAGGCATAACAGACGACAGAGTTTAACGATCATAAATTGCGATTCCTTGTCCCCCCATGAGACAGCCCTTTAGTGTACCAGGGGCGCGGCAGGGCTGGCAACTGTTTTATCAATTGTCGGGTTATTGCTTTTATCTAAGAGTATAATTAGAGTTGCAGGTGTGATGGGGTTTAACATGTTGATTGATATCAAAGGGTGGTGAGTATGCAAGTTTTAGTGACAGGCGGCGCGGGATTTGTAGGGAGCGCTCTCGCGCGGCGGCTGGTGGCGTTGGGGCACAGCGTGCGGGTGATCGATGATCTCAGCGCGGGTGATCCGGCCCGGCTGCCCGAAGAGGCGAGTTTTTCACGTGGGGATGTGAACGATCTGCCGCGCCTATGGACACTGCTGCAAGGGGTGGATGTCGTCTATCACCTGGCGGCACGGGTCAGTGTGCCGGAAAGCGTGCGTTATCCCCGCGAATATAACGCCGTCAACGTGGGCGGGACGGTGAGTATTCTCGAAGCGATGCGCGATGTGGGCGTGCGGCGGATGGTGTTTGTTTCGTCCGGGGCGATCTACGGCGATCAAGGCCACCAACCCCTGCGCGAAGTTTTCCCGCCCAATCCACTCTCTCCCTATGCGGTGAGCAAACTCGCCGCCGAGCAGTATATCCATACCATCGGCCAGTTGTGGGACATCGAAACCGTTAGCTTGCGTGTCTTTAATGCTTATGGACCGTTCCAACAGCTCCCGGTGACTCATCCTCCGGTGATTCCTCACTTTATTCACCAGATCTTGGGGCACGGATCGCTGGTCATTCACGGTGATGGTAAACAAACCCGCGACTTTGTCTATATCGATGATGTGGTCAATGCGTTGGTGGCTGCCGCCGCCGCCCCGAACACGAATCGCCGGATGATCAATGTGGGCAGCGGGGTAGAAACCACGATCAACCAACTGGTAGAGATGATCGGCGTCGCCACAGGGCAGCATCCCCACGTACTTCATATCAGCGGGCAGGGTGGCGGCGCGTCTCGGATGTGTGCCGACCTGGCACTGGCGCATGACCTGTTAAACTATGAGCCAAAAGTGTTTTTGTCCGATGGCCTGCGCCGTACCGTGACGGAAGATGACCGGTTCGCTGTCCGGTCCGTGGGGGAATAAAATCAAGAAGTGATCAGTTGTCAGTGATCAGTGGATCAGTGGATCAGTGGTCAGTGGATCAGTGGATCAGTGGTCAGTTTATAGTGGTCAGTTCTCAGCGCTCCGTCATCAGCCGGGAGCGGCTGAATTCCTGAAAAACTGTAAACTGTTTGCTGAAAACCAACCAATAACCTTTTGCCATCAAGGAGCGTTGTATGTTGAACCGGAGAATAATTCTGGCGGTTGTGTTGATCGTGTGTCTGGTGATTCCCGCGCAGTGGTCGCTGGCCCAGGACATGCCCGACTTTGTGACATTGATTGACGCGGACAGCGTCATGCAGCATGTCGAAGTGCTGTCGGTGGATATTGGCGCACGCCCGATGGGCAGCGAGGAAGAATCCGAGGCCGCTGAGTATATCGCGGATATGCTGAGCGAATGGGGCTATGACGTTACCATCGAGGAATTTGAAACCACGCCGCCTTCCGATATGGGCGACGGTGAACTGGTGACCTCCCGCAATGTGATCGCCGTCCGCGAGGGGGATGATCAGATCGTGGTCGTCGGCGCGCACATGGACTCAGTCACGGATGGGACCGGGGCGGGCGATAATGCGTCAGGCGTGGCGGCGATTTTGGCGGCGGCAGAGGCGATCTCCGATTACGACACCACCCACACGCTGATCTTTATCGCGTTTGGGGCCGAGGAAAGTGGCGATCCTACCGGGGCTGATATGGTTGTCGAAAGTCTGGGCGATGAGATCGAAAATGTGATCGCCATGATCAATGTAGATTCGGTGGGCGTCGGTACCCACTTGAATGTGTACGCCGGGGCCGAGATTGAATGGTCGGACGAGGATGAAGAAGCAGCGCCCGAAATTATCGGCGGGCCGACCTGGGTACGCGATCTGGCGCTCGATCTCGCCGCTGAGATGAATCTGCCTTTTGGCACATCCCCCGATGATACCTGGGGCGGTTTTACCGGCGATTGGAGCGATCATTATTCGTTCGTGCTGGAAGATATTCCCATTGTCTATTTTGAGGCGTGGCAGTGGGAAGGGGCCGAGGATGCCTGGTGGGGCCAGGAAACCCCTGATGGCGATGTGATGCACACCCCCGGTGATATTTTTGAAAATGTCGTGCCGGAAAAAGTTGAAATGTCTGCCGAGTTGATCGCCGCGACAGCTTACGCGCTGGCTTCTGGCATGGCGGAAGCTGAGTAAGCGGTCAGCTTTCAGCAAAAACGGGATAATAGATGACTGGGCGCGGCAAGCAGCACCCCTACCAAGACCCGGTCGGCTGCGGTCCCCTCTCCAACCCGGTTGGAGAGGGGGTAGGGGGTGAGGCTGTTCTTAAATTGACGCATATTGGGCGACGCAAGCATCGCCCCTACAAAGTCAACGTGGGCTGACCAGTAGGGGGTGAGGTCGTTCTTAAATTGACCCCTGTTGGGCGCGGCAAGCAGCGCCCTTTTTTTGTTGGCGCTAATGGTTCTGATTGGCCCTAACCCCAAAAGCGAAACCGGGACACAATAGGCCCATTACCTTGTTTTCAGGAAAGAAAGTTATGTTTAACCAATTTAGACTTTCGCGGCGCTACCCGGCGCAGTTGTGGCTGCTGTTTTGGGGAACGCTGGCGGGCAGCGTCGGGCAAAGCATGGTCTGGCCGTTTTTGACGATTCATATGCGTGAACGGCTGGGCGTTCCCCTGACGACGATCACGCTGCTGTTTACGCTGCAATCTATCGCCGGGTTCGCGGCGACGGCGCTGCTTGGCCCGCTGATGGATCGCACCGGGCGCAAACGGCCCATGATTTTGGGGTCGGTGGCGAGCGGATTTGTATTGTTAGCGGCGATGGGAGCCGATCAACTGTGGCAGTGGGCGATTTTGCTGCCGCTGTATGGCATGGTGAACAGCGTCTTTCGCGTGGGGTGTTATGCGATGGTCGCTGATAGGGTGGAGCCAGAGCGCCGCGCCGAGGTGTACGCCCTGCTGCGTATGGGCGACAATACCGGGATCGCCATTGGCCCGGCGTTGGGCGGTTTTCTGATCGCGCTGGCGTCGTTTTTGTCCTATCTGATCGCGGCGATCTCCCAGTTTATGCTGGCGATCTTCGTCAGTGTGATCGTGCGCGAAACGCTGGCGCATGTCCCTGATCAGCGCCGATCAGCGCCGCGTCCGCTGGCCGGATATGGCCTGATACGGCGAGATCACACCTTCATGAACTTATGGGGCTTGTTTATTTTAAACGGCGTCGCCAGTTCGATGGTTTTTGTGCTGCTTGGCGTGTATGTCAAAGAGAATTTCGATATTGCCGAGGGGCGCTTTGGTTTTATCATCGGGACCAATGCGGTGATGGTGGTTTTTCTGCAATACAGCATAACGCGGCGCTCGATGAGCTACGCCCCGCTGCGGGTGATGTCGTCCGGCGCGCTGTTTTATGCCGCCGGGTTAGTGGTGTTCGCGCTCAGCCAGGGATTTCCTGTGTTTCTGCTGGGCATGGTGATCCTGACCATAGGTGAGATGTTGATCGTCCCCACCGGTACAGCGTTAGTTGCGAACCTGGCCCCGGAAGATATGCGCGCCCGTTATATCGGGCTGTATACGCTGTCGTTTCGCGTGGCGTCCGGCATCGGCCCGGTATTAGGCGGATTTTTGAGCGAGCAGATCGCGCCTGTTGCGACGTGGTATGGCGGCGCGTGCGTCTGCCTGACCGCCGCTAGCGGTTACGCGATGCTGGCGCGGCGCTGGCGTAAGGTCGAACAAGCAAGGGTTTTAGCCGCCGGAAGTCACCCCGTAAAAAACGACGTCAGTGTACTCTCCGGCCAGGAGGATCAAGCGGCTGTCGGGTGAAAACCGCACAACATCTGCCCAATCGACGTAGGTGCTGATCTGCGCGACTTGTCGATAGGTCGCCATATCCCAGATGAGCAGTTCGTCGTCAGAAGTTATGGCGGCCAGCAGCGATCCATCTGGGCTGTAGGCCAGGCCAATTGCGAAGCCGAAGCCGGTTTCCAGCTTCATCAGCGGTTCGGCCTCGTCCAGGGCCAGGCTGTCCCAGATGTAGATCGTGTAATCGGATACATCGCCGCTCCCGGCAAACGATTTGCCGTCCGGGTTGAAAGCCATCGTGTTGGCAAAACTGTTGGTCGCCAGAATGGCCCGCTGTGTGCAGCTTGCTGTATCCCAGACCCAGACATACTCTTCATTTCCCCCGGCGATCAATAAGGTTCCGCCCGCCGGTTGAAAATCCAGCCGGTAAACTTCGTCCGCAGAGGCATTCAGTTCGCACACCAGCGCCCCACTGTCCGCCTCCCAAAGTTTGATCCGGCCATTATCACCGCCTCCGGCCAGCATCTGACCATTGGAACTGAACGCCACCGACCAGACTGCCTCGTTGAATGCATCGATCACGCGCACCACACCGCCCGTCTCAGGATTCCAGATGCGCACCCGCCCGTCATCGTAGGCGGCGGCAACCTGGGGTCGAGTGGGATGATAGGACAGGCTGAGCGGCCAATTCCAGGTGGTTCCCATGCGCCGCAGTCGAAAATCTAGCCCGGCGAGATCGTACACCTGCACTCCTTGATAATTGACGGCCAGCACCAACCGCGACCCATCCGGCGAAAACACCACGTCTCTGACTTGCTGTTCCAACAGAGCGACCTGAGTCAGCCGGGCGGCATTCTCCGCCGTGATCACCGGCAGATCAGAAAGCTGCCGGACCTGTGCTTCGACATCCGGTGGGCGCGTGCGCGTCGGGATGATATAGGGTGTTTCGGTGGGGCGCGGGGTGCGCTCAATGGTCGTCAGCGGCGCCGGAGTGAGGCTGGGCTTCGGAGTCCAGGTGGGGGGCAGGGCAGTAGGCGGCGCATCCGGAATAATGGCAGTCGGGGGAGGATTGCCGAAATCAATGGGCGGGATGCGTGTCGGCACAGGAGCGTCATCCCTGTCGGACGAACATCCGGTGATGACCAGGGCGCACACTACGATCCACGCCAACAGCGTCATCGGGAATGAGAACGAGGGTCTGAAAGGCATGATAGTCGCTCCACGAGAATGATTCTTTTCATTATAAAGCGAAATGCCTGATTTGCAGTGACCCCTGTTATACTTGGCGGCGGCACTATCCTGAACTCTACATTTGAGCAGCGAGATAAAATCCTATGCCCGATCCTTCTACCGCTTCTACCGATTCTGCCTCTTCTACCCCTGCCCGCGCTCTGACCGGGCAACAGATCGCCCGCGCCGCCGGGATCGTGATGCTGGCTTTTGTCGCCAGCGGGGTGTTAGGCGTGGTGCGCCAATCCGCGATCACCTCTGCGTTTGGCGCAGGGGCCGAACTCGATGCGTTTTCGGCGGCGCAGCGTGTCCCCGAAACGCTGTTCGTATTGGTGGCGGGCGGCGCATTGGGATCGGCGTTTATCCCGGTTTTTACCCGGCTGCTGGCGGGCAAAGATGAAAGCAGCGCGCAGCGGCTCGCGGATGGGGTGATCACGCTGCTGTTAGCGGCTTCGACGTTCATGGCGCTGGCGGCGTTTGTATTGGCGGAACCGCTGACGCGCTGGCTGTTATTACCCGATGCGGCGCGCAGTACCCAGGCGCTCGCCGTTGAGTTGATGCGAATCATGCTGCCCACCGTGATCATTTTTGGCGTCAGCGGTCTGCTGATGGGCGTGCTGAACGCGCACCAACATTTTCTCGCGCCTGCACTCGCGCCGAGTCTGTACAACATGGGGCTGATCTTCGGGGCGTTAGTCTTGGCGCGGGATGGTAATACGCACGGGTTGGCCTGGGGCGCAGTGATCGGTGCCGGGCTACACCTGGCGATCCAGCTTCCATCGCTGCGCGGGGTGAACTTCCACTACCGCCCGGCGCTCAGCCTGAATATTCCCGGCGTGCGTGAGGTGCTGTGGCTGATGGGACCGCGCGTGTTGGGCCTGGGCGTTGTGCAGGTCAATTTCTGGGTCAATACAGGGCTGGCATCAGGTATGGTCGAAGGCAGTGTCGGCGCGCTGACCAATGCCTTTTTGTTGATGATGACCGTGTTAGGCGTGGTGGGGCGCAGCGTCGGCACGGCGGTTTTTCCCACGCTATCTACGCTGAGTGCCACCCATGAAATGGACACCTTCCGGCGCACCCTGGCGAGAGCATTGAGCAGCGTAATGTTTCTCTCGATTCCGGCGGGGATCGGGTTGGCAGTCACCAGCCAGCCGGTGCTCCAACTGCTGTTTGAGCGCGGCGAATGGGACCGCACCGATACCGCCGGGACTGCCTGGGCGCTGGCATTATTCAGCATTGGATTGGCGGGACATACCGTGCTGGAAATTTTGGTGCGGGCGTTTTATGCCCTACACGACACCTGGACTCCGGTCAAGATCGGCACCGCTGCCATGCTGCTCAATATCCTGCTCTCGTTAGGGCTGATCCGCGTGTTCGGTTATCCTGACAGTACGGATTTTGCGCGCGGGCCGATTGGCGGGCTGGCGCTGGCGATGTCGATTTCAACGGCTGTTGAGAGCGCTGTGCTCTGGCTGATCCTCAGCCGCCGGATCGGGGGCATCGATGAGCGGCGCGTTTTAGGCAGCGCGGCGCGCACGCTGGCCGCTTCGGCGATCATGGCGGCGGCGGCGGGCGGGTTTTTGTGGGTGCTGCCCGATCTTTTTCTTCTGCTGCGTGTGATCGGAGCCGCCGGGATCGGCGCGGCGGTGTTCGGTATCGCGGCGCTGCTGCTGCGCGTGGACGAGGCCGTCATGCTGCCGCGTGCCGTACTGCGCCGGGTGCGACGATAACCGCCTTAGACTAATGGATGTCCAAAAGTGAAACCCCTCTTGACTCTCACGTTACGTCATGGTTTAGCATGGGTTACAGGATGAGGGAGTCAGCCGAATGTATACCGTCAAACAGCTTTCCGACCTGGCAGGGATTAGCGTGCGCACCTTGCATTATTACGATGAGATCGCGCTGCTGCAACCGTCGAGCGTGGGCGAAAACGGTTATCGGTATTATGCCGATGATGCAGTGCTCAGGCTTCAGCAAATCTTGTTCTTCCGCGAACTCGATTTCAGCCTGAGCGCGATCAAAGACATCCTGGGCGCGCCAGATTTCGACATCGTAGAGGCGCTGCACACCCATCGAGAAGCGCTGCAACACCGGGTCAAACGGCTGAACCACCTGATCCAAACCGTTGATCAGACGATTTTACATCTGAGTGGAGAGGTTCACATGAGCAAAAAACAGCTATTTTGGGGCTTCACCGAAGAAGAGGAACAGCGTTATACCCAGGAAGCCCGTGATCTGTATGGCGCCGAGCAGGTTGACGCTACGTATAAACGCTGGAACAGCTACAGCGCCCAGAAAAAAGAACAAATCATGGTCGAGGGGCAGGGTATCTATACCGATCTGGTGACGCTGATCGAACATAGCCCATCCAGCCCGGAAGTTCAACAGGTGATCGCGCGCTGGCACCAACATCTGCGCTACTTCTACGAACCGCCGGTTGAACTGATGGCGGGCTTAGGGCAGCATTATGTAGACAGCCCTGATTTTGCCAACAAATTCCGCCAGCTTCATCCTGATCTGCCGGAATTCCTGCGGGATGCCATCACGCACTACTGCGAGGGGTTAAGGGCGTCGGAATAAAACTTTGGGCACCGCTGCGCCTTTACATAGAAACGCTCGGCTGTGGTCCCCTCTCCAACATCGTTGGAGAGGGGGTAGGGGGTGAGGCCACGTTGATTTTGTAGGGGCGATGCTTGCGTCGCCCAGGGCAGGGCAAGGCGCTGCCCCTACTCCAAATGCTACTCGGACTGACCAGTCGGGGGTGAGGCCGCTTTTGCTGAAAGCTGATAGCTGACCGCTTCTATTCCAACGGCTTGATCTCCCCGGCGGCGGTGACCTGCTGCACACGCAGTTCGGCAGCGTCGAGCAGATCGCCGCACAGCCGGGCTAACTGCTGGCCGCGCTCGTACAGTGTCACCGATTCTTCGAGCGGCAGATCGGCTGCCTCTAGGCGGGTGACAATTTCCTCTAAACGGGCGTAAGCCTGTTCAAAAGTGAGATTAGTTAGGTCGTGGTCCTGGCGGTTGTCCATTGGGCGGCCTCAAAGTCGCATAATCGAAAGTAACAAACTGTTCACAGGTCCATTCGCCGCGCAGCCCGGCATCTAACAATGGGCCGAACTGGCTCGCCAGGGCGCTCCGCTGCACTTCATTTCCGTCTTGCATCGCGCCCAGCCGGTTCCCCTGGCGTATGAGTACTTCGCTGCGCAGCGCGTATAGGGCCGTGTACGTAGGTTCAAGCGCGATGCCCTGGGTATAAGCTGCTTCGGCGGCGGCATAGTCGCGCAGGTTGCAATACGCCATCCCTTGCAGCAGGTAAAGATCCGTCATCTGATCATTGATCGCGAGCGCCTCCTCGGTGTCGGCAATTGCCTGCTCATACTGACCGAGCAGCAAATTTCCCGCTGCTGACAGCAGCGGCCCGAAAACATAGGGAACCGCATCGCCATAAATGGCTTCGATCAGCCGCAGAGACAACGCGGGATCGGGGAATTGGGTGAGGACGGTGGTAAAATCCTGGTGCAGTTGATCGAGTTGGCCCTCGCGCAGTGCGATGATACCGGAGATCACATAGGGGAAGTTCGCGGTTGGGCCAAGCGCGATAGCCTGCCGAGAATCGGCCAACGCCTGGTCATATTGGCCGAGTAAATAATACAGAATGCCCCGGTAGCTGTAAGCAAACCAATCTTCTGGGCGCAGCGCCACAATCTTATCGAAGTATTCCGCCGCGCTCACTGGATCATCGGCGGTGGCAAAATAGGTGACATTCATATACAGCGGCATGGTCCAGCCCTCTGGCCCTAACCGTTGCGCAGTCATGATGTCGCGCTTCGATTTTTCTAAATCACCGCTGCGTAGATAGGCGGCGGAGCGATAGACATAAGCCATCGCGCTGCCGGGGTCCAGGGCCAGCGCGGCGTCATATTCGGCAATAGCTTGTGCCGTATTATCATAATAGAGGGATGCGGCGTTTTGCAGATGGCTGGCGACCCCCCCACTGACGATCTCTGCCGGAACCACTGAGATTGTACTGATAATCGCCAGGTTGCGAGCGACTTCATACCCGCTGCCATCGGCAGTCCATAGCGCATTGATCACCCCCATCACATGCAGCGCCACCGACTGCCGCCGTTCGTCAGTCAGGTGGACGCGCACATTGGTGGTGCGTTCGAGGGTTTCGCGGTCAAAGGCGATATGTTTGAATCCGGTGGTCACCCCGATTTGGATTTCTAGTTCGATCAGGTCGGAGGTGTAATTGCCCCATACGATCACTACCGCGCCGTTAGCTTCGGCGGCGGCGCGTGCTTCGGCCTCGGAATGAATGACGCGGGGATACACCCGAATCCGCACCGAAGAAAACGGCACATCGCGTTCGAGGGTTTGTTTTAAACTTTCGGCAATAGAGGTACCGAGGTTGCGCTCTGGCGTCTGCTGCAACGCTTCAGGTTCGGCGATCAGCACCATATACTCGTTCGGCCCGACAGGTTCCACCTTGAGCGGGGGTTGATTTTCGCCACCGCCGTTATTCTCACGACCCTCGAACACCCCCAATACCACCAGCAGCAGCGCGATAATCACCATGACTGCTGCTGCGCCCGCTGCCCAGGCGATCTTACCCGCTCTTGCCGGACTTGCCGGAACCGGCGACGGAATCGCGGCGGTAGGGGCTGGGGTAGGCATGGTGATCACAATCGGGTCCATGTTAGCCAGGGCGGGAGTCTCAGCCGCCGGGAGGGTGATCTCGCTCTGCGCCGGGGTCGGGGTCGAAAAACGCGAGTGCTGCGGCTTGCTGGATCTGTCTAACAGTGGGGCAGGCAGCGGCGTTTTATCATTTTGTTGGATCGCTTCGAGCGCCGCGCCGACTAACCGCACGCTGGGGACACGCTGGTTCAGGTCTTTTTCCAACATACGGCTGATCAGGTCGGACAATGATGGCGGCACATCGGGCCGGAATTCATCCAGTGGGGGCAGCGGTTTTTGCATAATTGCCAACAAAACGGCGGTGGCCTGCGAGGCTTCAAACGGGCGCTCCCCGGCTAACATTTCGTATAATATCACGCCGAACGACCAGATGTCGGTGCGTGCGTCGAGTTCTTCGCCCATACACGCTTCCGGGCTGAGATAGGCATAGGTGCCGATCACGGAGCCGGTTTCGGTCACACGGGTGCGGGTTCCAATGCGCGCCACGCCGAAATCGGTCAGCAGCGGCGTGCCGTTTTCATCGATGAGCACATTTTCGGGCTTAAGATCGCGGTGGATGATTTTGAGATGGTGCGCGCGGGTGAGCGCGTCGGCCAGTTCGATCCCCAACGCCAACACCTGATCAATAGGGAGTTTGGGTTGGCGGTCCAGCAGATCGCGCAGTGAGCCGCCGCCGACATACTGCATCACCAGATAGTGCAGCCCATTTTCCTCAATTGCCGCCAGCATTTTGACAATGTTCGGGTGATTCAAGCGGCGCAAGGCTTCGCCCTCGCGTGTGAAACGTTCGATCAGGCTGGGGTTGGACTGCACAATATCCGACTTGAGGCGTTTGATCGCAACCGTTTCACCGGTATGTTCGTCCACCCCGCGATAGACATCGCCCATGCCGCCTTCGCCAATCGTGTCAGTGATGCGGAAACGGCTGCCGATGATTATGGCGTCGGTCATGGATTAGCTCCCCCCATCTCGTATTCCAGCAGGTTTTCACACGACCATTCCCCGGCGATCCCCGCTTTGACCCAGGTATCAAATTCGTCGCCTAACACATGGACCCGCGCATGGGCGAAACTCGTCTGCGCGCCGGTATTATCACCCATCGCTTGCTGCGCCTGTCCGCGCAGCAGATAAAGCAGTTCAAAACCAGGGCTGAACAGGGTCGCATAATCATAGGCCATGTCCGCCATTTTATAGTCGCCCAGGTTGCAGTAAGACAGGCCTACGATCAGCAGCAGATCCGCGACATCGACCATTTCGTAGCCGATCTGATCCAACTGCTCCTGGGTAGGAGGATTGGCTTCCAGCGAGTCAATAACCGGCTGCGAATCGGTGATAACCTGTTCATATTGCCCCAACACCAGATTGGTAGAGGCAGCAAAAAATGCGCCGGTCGACATTTGCGCGCTGTCTTCACCATACAGCGCGGACATGGCGCGCGTGGTCAGGCTGGGATCAGGATACGCGGTCAGCATTTCGCGCATAAGTGCCTGCGCATCATTCATCCGGCCCTGGCGCAGCGCGATCATACTGGCTGGGATATACGGGACGGCGGTATCTGCTTCCAACGTTATCACTTTTTCCAGGTCGGCCCGCGCCGCGTCCAGATCATTTTCCCCATAGTAATAACTGGTGGCACGCATGAAATAAACAAACCAGTCGTTGGGGCGCAGCGCGATGATCTGGGCATAGATTTCAAACAGTTTATC
>JACRBK010000691.1 GCA_016234525.1 Chloroflexota bacterium | reverse complement strand
GCCACCGGGTGATCGGCAGTGACGGAAGCCTGACGGGGTATGGCGGCGGGCTGTGGCGCAAAGAATGGTTATTGGGTCACGAGGGTCACGCGATCCAGCGGCGGTTAATGCTGTAGGGACATTTCAAAAACGCTCTCGCCCACTATCCCCTCTCCATCGGCGTTGGAGAGGGGCCACAACCGGGCTATTTTTTGTTTTTGTAGGGCCATTGATACCTGCTCGTCCATCGCCGGGGACTGCCCCCCGGCTGTCCTCTAGATTTGCAGCCCGTTCACATCTGCAACCAGACGCGGCTTAACACGCAGCGGTTCGTTCACATCTGCAACCAGACGCGGCTTAACACGCAGCGGTTCGTTCGCCTCAACATACAGATAATAACTGCGATCCGGGGTGATCTCCGGCTCGCTGAAACGGCGCACATAATACGGCGGCTGGCGGCGCACAGCGCTGTTCATAAAGGGTATGGTGCGCGACGGCATCGCGGGTTTGTTGGACGGGCCAAACCAATCTTTGGTATGGACATACTGCGCGCCCAGGTCCATATCAATGTATAACCCTTGTGAGCGCTGCATCAAAACGCCCACTTCGATCAACAGGGCGTGTTTACCTGCGCCCACCGGATCAATGGGCCAGGTACGAAGCACCTGATTGTCATGCAATTGGAGTTGATTCACTTCCACCTGACCGCTCAGCCGATCCACCAGTTCGCAACAGGCGGCATCAAAGGCTTTGTTAGCAAAATTAGCGTATATCCGGTCGCGCAGCCAGAGCGGGACTTCGCACGATTTGAGCAAGAATGGGACCAAAAACGACTCTTGCAGCGCCCGCTGCTGCGCCCATTCGATCACATCTCCCCGGACGACGCCATCTTGCACCCACGACGACGCCATGGAATAGGGCGACAACGCCACCAGCATATGATCGGTTGGCTGAATGTCGTCACCCAGGCACGAAAACACGGTATCCCGCTGCGTTAACGCACACCGGGTTACAGAGAGATTACGCCCACCCAAATAGGCCGCAATCCGCCGGGCAGTTCCCTCATCCTTAGGTGAATGACATAACCACAAACGCATACGACTAACCACCTCTCCTGTGTTATCGATATCCAACTAAGATACTCCCGCGTGGTTAAATCACCATGTGAGGAATGCTAAATTTTGTTTTTCTTTTTCTGGTCAAAATGCCCACTGCTGCCCCACGTTCTACCGGCGGCCCCTTGCCATCACGCCAATGCGCGCTACACTTGCGTGGTTATCTTCTCAGGGGGACCCCTGACCAGGGCGCGGCGGCGCCGCGTCCCTACCCTAGAACCTGACCCTATGACGTGGAGGATCGAGTCTTGTATCGTTGGCATTGTTCCGTAACCCGTGTTTTTACCCTGGCGATCAGCCTGACCCTACTTCTGGTGGCTCTGCCGATCTTGGCGGCGGCAAATGGGGTTTTTGCCGCGCAGCAGTCCACCCCGCTGCCGACCAACACCCCCCGCGCGACGGCGATCCCGACCAACACCCCGCGCGCCCTGCCGACTCAGGTGATCCCGACGGCGACTGAAACACCGATCCCAACGGCGACTTTTACCGCTGCGCCGACGCTTACGCCGAGCGAAACCCCAACCCTCACCCCTACCGAAGCGGTTTTTCTGCCCACGCCCACCCTGTATTACCCGCCGGACTTCGAGCCGCGCCAGGATCAGCCCACCGCGATCCCAACGGCTATGCCGCGCCTGCGTTCGGTGGATGAGAACGGCAATCCCTACGAGATTTTGAATGTGCTGCTGTTGGGCAACGATGGTATTGTAGACCCCGGCCAACCGTTTCATACTGATACCATGATCGTGGTGTCGATCAACCGCAACACCAACACCGTCAGTATGGTCTCGCTGCCGCGCGACCTGTTCGTATTCATTCCCAATTGGGGCATGGCCCGGCTGAATCTGGCGTGGGGATATGGCGAGTCGATTGGTTGGACGGACGGCGCGTGGGGTATGATGCGCCAGACCCTGCTCTACAATTTCGGCCTGGAAACGCACTATTACGCGATGGTGGATTTCGACGGCTTCGAAACGATCATTGATCGTGTCGGCGGTGTGACTATCGCGGTCGACTGCCCGATCCAGGATGAAATGTGCCAGACGAACTGTGATGACGGCGTCGCGGGTAACGAGACGTATGCGCTGCAAACCATCCCTGTCGGCGTTCATCAGATGGACAGTGAATTGGCGCTCTGGTATGCGCGCAGCCGCAAAAACACGATTGATTTTGACCGGGGCCGCCGCCAACAGCAGATTCTTCGGGCGATCTGGGCGCAGTCCAAAACGCAAGGATTGATCACCCAGCTTCCGCAGCTTTACAGCGAAATGACCTCAGTGGTGCAGACCAATATGCCGCTGGAAGAAATTATCCCGCTGATCCCGCTGGCGCTGAACATCCAACCCAATGACATTGAGAATCACTTTTTCCGCAAGAACATCGAGACGATAGCGTGGTCGCCGGACGGCACCACCAATGTCCAGCTCCCTGAGCCGAACGGCGGCATGTTACGCTTGATCGAAAACTTCCTCGCGCCGCCCACACAAAACCGGCTGCGCCTGGAAAACGCCCGCATCGAGATTTTTAACGGCTCATCCACCGTGGGCTGGGATATGGTCGCCGCTGACCGGCTGGTGTGGGAAGGCTTCGCCCCGGCTGCGATGGGCCAATTTGAACAAACTGACTTTGCCGACACCGTGATCTATGATTTCACCGGTACGAGTAAAGGCAGCAGCCTGAACGAACTGATTAAGCTGCTCAACATCAAACCGGAGAATATCATCGCGCAGCCCGAACCCAATCGCACCGCCGATTTCAGAATTATTCTGGGAGCGAACTATAATTCATGTGTAGATCGCCAGTGGGTTGCACCGGAATAGGCCCAAACTATTTGAGGAGGAATGCACTATGATGAACCGCTCTCGCCCTGTATTTATCGCGCTGTTGGCGCTGCTGTTGATCGGCGGCCTGGCATTAACCGCCTGTGGCGAAGACAAAAAAAGTGATGTGCCGCCCAGCATCGTGATCACGGTGCGCGCCGAGCCGGTCGCTACTCTGCTGCCCGGCTGCAAAACCGAAGAAATGGTGGCCTGGTACGAGGTCGCCAGTACCTTGATCTTCACATTTAAGAACGAAAGTCAGGCGGCGCTCGAACTCTCTGCTGTTGAAGTGCCGCCGATCATTGGACGGCTGACCGAACTCCGCGATGCGGTCGGATCGCAGCCCGCGCCGGAATGCGCGAGTATGGCACACAACGCGATTATGCTGTACATGCGCCAGATTCTTGAGGCGTATCAGAGCTTCACCAATGGGGATATTTCGAAGGACGAACAAACGATGGCGGTGAACGCCGCGATCAATGAGATTGACAATACGATCGGCCCGCTGCTCTCTGGCACCCAGGCCAGCCTGGAACAACGGCTGCGCGAAGAACGCGCCACCCAGGAAGCCTCCGGCGGATCGTAGTCTGTCCGAGCGG
>JACRBK010000689.1 GCA_016234525.1 Chloroflexota bacterium | reverse complement strand
TTCGGACGCGACAGCGCGATGGAACTTTCGCGCCCGGCAGCCGTCAAGACCGGGACGAGCAACGACAACCGCGACAGTTGGTCGGTAGGCTATACCCCACAGATCGTTACCGGGGTGTGGATGGGCAACAACAACAATCACCCGATGAACGATGTCACCGGGCTGAGCGGCGCGGCTCCCATCTGGCACGCGATCATGGAATATGTTCACACCCGTGATTCCCTGCCCCGGCAGGAATGGCTGCGCCCCGCAACGATCACGGAACAGGTCGTATGCCAGACCTCCGGACTGATGCCGACTCGTTATTGTCCCCCGGTGCGTGAGTTGTTCTATGTGGACCCCACCCTGGGCATCGACACCCAACCCGTTCAAGCCGATACCTTCTGGAAAAACTATTCAATCAACGCCTGCTCCGGGAGGTTGGCGACAGCCTCTTCGCCGCCGGGCTGCGTAGAAAACGTGGTGTATTTTGATTATCCGCCTGATACACGCGCCTGGGCACAGGAAACCGGCCAACGCCTGCCCCCGTCCGAATACGATACGGTAGACGCGGGATCGCCGTTCAGCGCGGTAGCGATCATCTCGCCGCAGCCGTTGGCGCGAGTGCGTGCTCAGGTGGAAATACGCGGCAATGCTTCAGACCCCAACTTCGCGTCTTACCGGCTGGATTATGGTGCAGGCACACAGCCGGATGTCTGGTTGCAACTGGGCGAAACCAGCACCGAGTCTGGGCGCGATATCGTCATAGGAACCTGGGATACCACCGGCTTGAGCGACGGCGCGGTCTATACATTACGACTGACGATGGTCCGCACCGATAACAGTCTGGAAACCGCCCCTGTATCGGTAACAGTGGACAACCTACCGCCGCAAGTTCGCCTCTCAGAGCCAACGCCCGGCGCGGCTTATCAGGTAGGCGAAGATGTTTATGTGGCGCTGCAAGCTGAACCCGAAGATAACGTTCAGATCGCCTATGTTGAATTTTACCAAGATGGTGAAATACTAACCGTCAGCGAAGAATGGCCCTATACCACCCGCTGGGAGATTACCGATGCCGGGGTATATACCTTCTGGGCCATCGCCTATGACGCCGCTGGCAACAGTGCTGAATCTGAGCGAATAACCATTACCGTAGGGGCAGGATAACGTCTCAAGAGTTAATGGTTGGGCCGGCCTACCCTACTCGGCATCATTTACCGGTACGGTGTTAGTGTGTCGAGGGCCTAGTACCCCCCTCTCTCCGAATTGACAGCTTACCCAATTCATGTTATATGACAAGAGTTAAGAGGTAAGCGATTATTTGCCTGCGAGACACTTGTGAGCCATCGAATGAACGACGACAAATTACAGAAGTCAGAAGGGCGCAGCCCGAAGAATAAGCTGCGCGCACGCTGCCCGGCCTGTAACGCCTGGGTCAATTTACGGGATGCCGCTGAGGTGTGGGACCTGGTGGACTGTCCAGAATGTTGTACTATGCTCGAAATCGTGGATTTAAGGCCCCCGACATTGGATTACGCTAATCGAGACACTGGAGAAGAAGACTTCGAGGACGAGGACGAATACGACGATGATGGTCGTTACTAAAGCTGCCCGGCGCGGTTTAGCGCAGCGTTAGTTTGCCGTTGTACAGCTCCCCTTAGTGGAGCATTTCAGGCCGGTATTAGAGTCCATTCATCCCCGCTCATGGGTGTTCCTGAGCGGGGATTCTGCGAGTATATAACAGTGCTGCTGGCACAAGTGGGAATCTCTATGCGTCATCGATCAGTTTTTTGTTTTGTCCTATTCGCCCTGGTCGGGGTGACTGTTGGGTGGGCAGCCACTTCGTATAATGGGATCGGTTTGTCCTACGACTCCATAAAATATATTTTGATCGCGCGAAATTTCTCAGAAGGACGGGGCGTAACGGTGATTGACGGCTCCCCGCTGATCAACCAGCCCCCCTTCTATCCCGTCCTGCTCGGATCGATGACGGTCATCACGGGGATCGATCCGCTCGATTTGGCGCGCGGCTTGAATGCCCTTTTGTTGGGACTGCTTATTTCGTCGGTCGCCTGGTGCGTTTACCGTCTAACCGACCGTTCGTTATTGAGCGGAATCTTAGGCGGCTTATGGATTCTATTTTCGATCCCAGTGGTCGAAGTAGCGTTTATGGCGTGGACGGAACTTTTGTTTATCCTGCTCACCTTTTTTTGTTTCATCAGCGTAGTGTATTATACAAAAAAGCCTCAACCGCGTTGGCTGGTCCTGTCAATTCTGTTGGCTGCGTCAGCCATCCTGACACGTTATATCGGTTATACCGTCATCTTCACCGGATGTTTGGTCATCCTGATCGGCAGCGCCGCCCCGTTCAGACAGCGCGTGCTGCAAGCAGGGATATTCGGAGCAGGAGCCAGCGGCCCATTGGCGCTCTGGCTAATCCGTAACTGGTATCATTCCGGTTCCTTTAGCGGCGAACGCCCAGAATCAATTCTTTCGTTAGGCGAGAACCTACGTCTCACCCGAGCTGTCATCCTGGACTGGTTTCGACCTGATCGGCTAAACTCCTATGATCCGCTCTTCTTTGAAGTGGGGGGAAGTCTATTCTTAGGGGTGGTCGCCGTCCTGATCTGGCGGGCTGTCAAAAACAAAGAGAATCGGTCTTTCAATTTTTTACTGTGGGCGGCTCATCTCATTTTTATGGGGGTGTACCTGCTGGCACTCATTATTTCCGCTTCCAGAGTGGGTTTTGATCAAATAAATGACCGGTTTTTATCCCCTATCTACCTTTCTCTGGGCCTGATCGTGCTTATCCTGTTTTATCGCCTCTCATTATGGGGCAAAGAAAAATACCAGCCTGCCAGCCGGTTACTGTTGGCGGGCCTGTTCGCGCTGGGATTGGTTTTCCCCATTTATGCTGTGAGCAGGAATCTGCAACAGTATATGAAAGAAGGATTGGAAGGCGAAACATGGAAAACCAGCGCCACGGTCCATTATCTGACAGCGAGTCAACTCGATAAGCGCTGCACCCTTTACAGCAACCGCCCCGACGTGATCAACTTGCTCACCCTTGCGTCCGCAAACACGCTGCCACCCGAATCAACAACGAGTGCCAACCAGGCTGCGCCTGATTTATCCGACTTAAAAGGTCAATGGCCGGAATCATTACCGGCCTGTATCGTCTGGTTTTTTGACGACAAAGGCCGGGTTCTCACGGTTGATGAATTGGAGGCCATCGTCGAAACTTCTGTCATTGAAGTCTTTCCCGACGGCACGATTTATCAGGTGGTCAAACGGCGCTAAGAAAACAGGTCAGGCGAGACGATCTCTTTACTGGCTCTGGTCCAGCGCCGACGCCACCAGCGATTGTTTGAGCTTCCACAGCCCATCGGTCAGCGAAACGTGATAAATATGGGGGTTGACCAGGCGGCGCACGCCCGGATCAAGCCGGTCCATATCGGCTTCGCGGCGCTGGCGCATCTGTTCAATAGAGGGCAGATCGACCACCAGCCGCCCCTCGTGAATGATCTCCACCAGCAGCGGCTCGATCTCCGACAGTTCGGCGCGTTCCAGAATGCGGCTTTTGCTGTGATCGGAGGGGTGGCGCAGCGTGATCCGGTCCATCTGGCGTGGGTCTTCGTGTTCCTTGCTGAGCAAATCGGCAGTGGCTTTGCCGCGCAAATCATACAACCGCCAGGCGTTTTTATGGCCGGGGTTAGGGGTTTTGTCGGCGGATTCAGAGACTTTGATCGCAGGAACCCACTGTTCCTCATTGCACACCGCCACCAATTTATAGACCCCGCCGAGTGCCGGTTCTCCCCACGAAGTAATCAACCGAGTTCCTGCACCGAACGCCAGCCGGTTGATCAAATGATCGGGGTCAACTCCCCAGCGCGGGGCCTCATCTTTGATCTGCGTGATAATCTGCCAGATCACCAGTTCGTCCAGGTTATTCGATAATGTGATCGTCGTATTGGGAAAACCCGCCGCATCCAACATCTTCGCCGCCTGGATGCTCAAATAAGCCAGGTCGCCCGAATCCAGGCGGATGCCCAAGGGTTCGTGCCCCTTGCGGCGCAGTTCTTCAAACACGATGATCGCGTTCGGGATGCCGCTTTCCAGGCTGTTGATCGTATCCACCAGCAGCAGGCAGTCATCCGGGTAAAGATCGGCATAAGCGCGGAAAGCACCGAGTTCACCCAATCCAAGCGCCATATACACCTGAACCATGCTGTGGGCGTGCGTCCCTTTGGGCGGGTAGCCCAGTATCCGCGAGATCCCCACATTCGAAGTGTAGTCCGCCCCACCGATCAGCGCCGCCCGTGCCCCAGCATTGGCCCCTTTGTCTTGCCCGCGCCGCAAGCCGAACTCTAACAGCAGCCGCCCACGCCCGCTGTGATGCATTCGGGCCGCTTTGGTGGCGATGAGAGTCTGGTAATTGAGATAGTTGAGCAGCGCCGTTTCGAGAAGCTGAGCAGGGATCATTGGCCCCTGCACGACCGATAACGGGACATTAGGATGTACCACACGCCCTTCAGGAATGGCGTGCAGCGTGATCCCCTCGAATGTGCCGTTGCGCGCGAGCCAGTCGAGAAAATCATCGGCGAACATCTGCTGCCCCGTCCGGGTCGTTTGTTGGCTCAGATACTCCACATCATCCGACCCAAAGTGCGCCTCTTGCATCCAATCCACCAGCCATTCCAGCCCGGCGCTGATGCAGTACCCGGCTTTGTGTGCGCCATAGTCAGGATAGTCGCGGAAAAAATGGTCAAATTGAACCTGTTTTTCGTGCAGCCCGGCGCGAAAATAAAGCTGCGCCATGGTCAATTGGTAAAAGTCAGTGAAGAGGATGCCCTCGGCGATCCGTTGTTCAGATGGTTTCACAGTGATGTCCTTCGGTCATACCCTTATTTCATTCAGATTATCCCCCATTCACCAGGGTTCGGCATAGACCCAAATAGGCCCCACTCTAAATTCATCCTATAATCGGGAACTAACTTCACCCGGCGCACGTCCTAACCATACACAGTGATATTCAATTTGGAGAGGCATAAGCATGAACCATGTAGAAGTCTTTCTCTTGCGAGGGCTGGCGCTGTTGGTCAGTGCGAGCCTGCTGGCTTTGACGGGCAGTGTGTTAGCCCAACAGGGCGAAGATCAACTGCCGCCCCAGGTGATTGAAATAATCCCCTACCCTGGCGAAGAAGTGCTGACCGATCAGCCGGTAGCCGTCACCTTTGACCAGGCGATGGACGCCGCCAGCGTCGAGAGCGCATGGCAGAGCGACCCCGCTATCACCGGGCAGTTCGCCTGGACCGACGGCAAAACGCTCACCTTCACGCCCGCCGAAGGCTGGCAGCGCGCCACCCGATATAACATCAGCATCGGGACCGAGGCCAAAGCGGCCAACGGTCTGCCGCTGGTCGAACCGTATAAATTCTTCGTGCAAACCATTGGTTATCTGGAAGTGACCACCGTGATCCCCGCCGCGGATGCCGAAGGGGTTTCCGCCGACGCGACGATCACTGTATCATTCAGCCGCCCGGTGGTTCCGCTCGTCTCTACTGAGCAGTTAGCCGATCTGCCGCAGCCGGTAGTGATCGAACCGGCGCTCGATGGCAAAGGTGAATGGCTGAATACCTCAGTCTTTATGTTCACCCCGTCCAAACCGCTTTCTGGCGGCACAACCTATACCGTCAGCGTCCCCGCCGGGCTGAAAGATATGTTGGGCGCGACGCTAGATCAAACCGTAAGCTGGAAGTTCAAAACGCTGGCTCCCGAAATCCTGAACGTTTATCCTTACCAGAGCGAATCAGGCGTCCGGCTGGAAAGACCTGTCACAATTGAATTCAGCCAGCCGATGGATCGCGCCAGCACCGAAGCGGCTTTTTCGCTGATCTACGGTGGTGAACCGGTGAAGGGGGCGTTCTCCTGGTCGGAAGACAGCCGCTCGCTGACCTTCCAACCGGAACCCAAACTCAACATTGAGTCG
>JACRBK010000688.1 GCA_016234525.1 Chloroflexota bacterium | reverse complement strand
CCGCCGGGCAGAAGAACGTGGTTGGTTATTCTGATCTGCCGTCGTGGGCGGATCGCGCTGCCTTGATCGTGAACTGTACGCCGGTAGGTATGTTTCCGAAAGTGGATGGCTCACCCTGGCCGGAAGAGGTACCGTTCCCGGCGTGTGCGGCGCTGTATGATCTGGTTTACAATCCTCCCGTGACCCGCCTGATGACTCAGGCACAAGCCGCCGGGGCGCGTGCTGTGGGCGGCCTGGGCATGTTGGTCCGGCAGGGCGCGTTAGCCTTTGAGCAGTGGACAGGTGTCCAGCCGCCGCTGGATGTGATGTTATCGGCGGCGCGCCGGGCGCTATCGTAAGAACAGTCTCACCCCCTACCCCCTCTCCATTGCATGGAGAGGGGACCGTGTCCGACCATAGTTTTTTGTAGGGGCGCGGCGCCGCTGCGCCCGATTTTCTGACTACAAAACCTGTTCGGACGGACCATCAGGGGGATAGGGGTAAGTTTTTGTATCTATCTCTAAAGAAGGTGGTTAGAAACATGACTGGTAAGCTCGCCGAAAACTTGTTCGAGGAACTGCGCTGGCGCGGTTTGATCCACAACCTGACCGAAGGGGCCGGTGAGGTGCTGGCGAAAGAGAAGATCACGGCGTATATCGGCTTCGACCCCACCGCCGACAGCCTGCATATCGGATCGCTGCTGCCGATCATGGTGCTGGTGCATCTCCAGCGGCACGGTCACGTCCCTATCGCGCTGGCGGGCGGCGGAACTGGCATGATCGGTGACCCCAGCGGCAGGACCAAAGAACGTCAGCTTCTTACCGATGACATCCTGGCGCACAACCTGGCCGGGATCAAGGGGCAGTTGGCGTACTTTCTGGCCTTTGATGGTGTGCCGAATCCCGCCAGACTGGTCAATAATGCCGATTGGCTGCTCAAACTGAACCTGATCGAGTTCCTGCGCGACACCGGCAAATACTTCACCGTGAACTACATGCTGGCGAAAGATTCGGTCAGGATGCGGCTGGAAAGCGAAGAGGGCATTTCGTTCACCGAATTCAGCTACATGCTGCTGCAAGCCTACGACTTTTTCCGGCTGTACCAGGATCACGGCTGCACGTTCCAGATGGGCGGCAGCGATCAATGGGGCAATATCACGGCGGGCGCAGAACTGGTGCGCAAGCTGTCGGAAGGTAAAGCGCACGCGCTGACAGTGCCGCTGGTGATGTCATCCACCGGGGTCAAGTTCGGCAAGTCGGTGGATGGCGCGATCTGGCTGGACCCGGCGCGCACCTCGCCGTTCCGATTTTTCCAATACTGGATCAACACGGCAGACGGCGACGTGATCAAGTACCTCAAGTACTTCACGCTGCTGGATCAGGAAGAGATCGCCGTGTTGGAGCAATCGTTGGCGGCTGAGCCGCATCTGCGCGCCGCTCAAACCCGCCTGGCCGAAGAAGTCACGCGCAATGTTCACGGCGAGGATGGGCTGCGCAAAGCTCGCGAAGCAACAGGCGTCCTGTTTGGCGGCGCGATGCAGGGCATGAGCGCAGACGATCTGCTGGACATCTTCGCGGAAGTGCCGTCCAGCGCGGCCCCGGAGGGTGCATTAAGCCAGGGGATCGGAATTGTCGATCTGGCGCTGCACTGCGGCCTGGAAACGTCCAAAAAGCAGGCGCGCACCCTGATCGAAAGCGGCGGTTTGTATCTGAACGGGAACCGGATCGACAGCCTGGACTGCGTGGTGACGCAGGCCGACGCGATTGACGGGCGAGTGATCGTGCTGCGCAAGGGAAAAAAGGGGTATCACCTGCTGCGGGCGTGATCGTGCCGATTTTGTAGGGGTAGGGCTATGTACTTTTACTATTCAATCAGGTTATGCGTCTAAAAACAGGGCGCAGCAAGCGGCGCCCCTACAAAACCCGGTCGGCTGCGGTCCCCTCTCCATCTGAGATGGAGAGGGGGTAGGGGGTGAGGCCGCTCTTCAAAAAACTGGGCGACGCAAGCATCGCCCCTACGGATAGGAGCTAACATGCTGCGATTTTTAACCGCAGGTGAATCGCACGGCCCCATGTTGACGGGCATTCTCGAAGGGATACCCGCCGGGATGGCGCTTTCGCCCGCCGATCTGGACCCCGATCTGCTGCGCCGCCAGCAGGGTTATGGCAGCGGAGGACGGATGCAGATCGAGCGGGATCACGCGCGTATTACGGGCGGCGTGATGAACGGCCACACGACCGGCGCGCCGCTGGCGCTGTTGATCGAAAACCGCGACTGGCAGAACTGGGCCGAAAAAGACGTGGCCCCGATGGTCACGCCGCGCCCCGGACACGCTGACCTGACCGGCGCGATCAAATATGGTTACCGCGATCTGCGCCTGTCGTTAGAGCGAGCCAGTGCCCGCGAAACGACGGCTCGCGTCGCGGTGGGCGCGATCTGCCGCCGCCTGCTGGCGGAGTTCGGGATCACAGTGGGCGGGTATGTCACCGAGATCGCCGGGGAAGTCGCCGCGTTTGATGACAATCCGCCAGATTATCGGGCACGGTTTGCGGCAGCAGCACAGTCGGAGGTCAATTGTCCCGATCCCGAAGCGTCTGAGCGTATCCAAGCGGCGATCCGGCAGGCCAAGATCGATAAGGATACGCTGGGCGGCGTGATTGAAGTCGTCGCGCTGGGACTGCCGCCGGGCCTGGGATCGCACGTCCATTATGATCGCCGCCTGACCGGGCGGTTAGCGGGCGCGGTGTGCAGCGTGCAGAGTATCAAGGGCGTGGAGATCGGATCGGCTTTTGAGAACACGCGCAAACGCGGCACCCAGGTGCATGATCAGATTACGCTGGGGGAGGGTGGTCGGCTGGATCGGTCCTCGAACCGGGCGGGCGGATTAGAAGGCGGCATGACCACCGGGCAGCCGTTGATCGTGCGCGCCGCGATGAAGCCGATCAGCACGACGCTGGCGCCGTTGGCGACGGTCAATCTCGCCACCGGGCAGCCCGATCAGACCGTGTATGAACGCAGCGATTTTTGTGCCACGCCGCGCGCGGTGGTCGTGATCGAAGCGATGGTCGCGTTTGTGCTGGCGGACGAACTGCTGCTGAAACTGGGCGGTGACAGCCTGGACGAAATGCGCCCGCGTTTCGAGTCGCTGCGGCGCGGCGTGCTGGATGATCTGCCACAGGATAATGTCTCCTGGCGGTTGGGCTATGAGTAAAACGGCCTTACCCCCTACCCCCTCTCCAATTCGGTTGAAGAGGGGACCGTTATCAACCAGGGTTCGTAGGGGCGCGGCTTGCTGCGCCCGCCTTACTTGGGGGGATAGGGTTAAATGAATAACAACATCGTCCTGGCGGGATTCATGGGGACGGGCAAAACAACCGTGGCCCGGCAGGTATCGATCCGGTTAGGCTGGGCGTTTGTGGATACGGATGTCGAGATCGAACACCGCGCCGGGCGCAGAATCCCGGAGATCTTCGCGCAGGAAGGTGAAGCTGCGTTCCGCCGCCTTGAAGCCGAGATCTGTATTCACGCTGCTGCCGGGCGCGATCAGGTCATCTCCACCGGAGGCGGAGCGCTGCTCAACCCGGCGGTGGTCGAAGCCTTTAGCGCGCACAGTCTGATCATCTGCCTGACCTGCGATCTGGACGAGATTATCCGGCGGGTAGGCAGTGAGCATGATCGCCCGCTGTTTTCTGCTGATCGGGATAAATTAGCGGCGCGTTTAGCGTCACGGCAGGAGCAGTATGATCGCCTGCCGCATCAAATTGATACCACGCACTGCACCCCAGCCCAGGCGGCGGAGAAAGTGATCGAATTATGGCAGCAGAGCTAACGGTTCAGGGAGCCGACTTTACTTACCCGGTGATCATCCGATCGGGCGTGTTAGCAGAATCCCTGCCGGAATTTGTGCAGCAGCGGAAATTTTCGCGCGCCATCGTGATCACCAATGAAACGCTGGCCCCGCTGTATGGCGAGGCCCTGGCGGCGCGGCTGCCCGGCGGGCGATTAGTCACCGTGCCAGATGGCGAGGCGTTCAAAAATTGGGAAACGATGCAGGCGATCTATGGGCAGTTATTGGCCCATGGCGCAGATCGCAGCACAGTGATCGTCGCGTTGGGTGGCGGCGTGATCGGTGATATGGCGGGCTTCGCGGCGGCTACCTTTATGCGCGGGATCGCTGTCATCCAGGCTCCGACGAGTTTGTTAGCGATGGTGGATGCCAGTATCGGCGGCAAAACCGGGATCGACCTGCCGCAGGGCAAAAATTTAGTCGGCGCGTTTAAAGACCCGCTGGCCGTATTCGCCGACACGTCGACTCTTTCCAGCTTGCCCGAGGTTGAATTTCGTTCCGGGCTGGCGGAAGTGATCAAATCCGGCCTGATCGGTGATCCCGCCCTGGTGGAGCACATTCAGGCGCACGGGCCGCAGCCGATTGAGGACATGATCGCGCGGGCGGCGGCGGTGAAAGTGAAACTGGTCAACACCGACCGGCTCGAACACGGCGAACGGGCTTTTCTCAACCTGGGGCATACTTTCGGCCACGCGCTGGAACAAGCCAGCGGTTATGCCTGGAAACACGGCCTGGCAGTGGCGGTAGGAACGGTGGCGGCGGTGCGGCTGTCGGCGCGGCGCGAGTTATGCCCGCCCGAACTGGTCGAACAGGTGGAAAATGTGCTGCGAGCGGTGAATCTGCCGGTGCGTTATGACGATCTGGACCCGGCTCAACTGTGGGAAGCGATGCGCCACGATAAAAAATGGCGCAACGGCGCGGCGACGTTTGTGCTGCTCGAAGCGTCGGGCCAGCCGGTGATCGTGCGGGATGTCGTGGTGCAAGAAGTATTCGCTGTGTTGGAAAGCGTGCGGGGGAATTCATGAACATTTTGATCTTGCATGGCCCGAATCTGAATCTGCTCGGCACACGCGAGCCGGAAGTGTATGGCCGGGTGACGCTGGCTGACATCAACACCCGGCTGGAAGAATACGCGGCGGCGCATGGCGCAGTGCTGCGTATCTTGCAAAGTAATCATGAGGGCGTGTTGATCGATACGCTGCACGAAGCGCGCGGCTGGGCGGCAGGCGGAATCATCAACCCCGGCGGTTATACGCACACTAGCGTGGCGCTGCGTGATGCGATCAGCGCGGTAGGATATCCCATGATCGAGGTTCATCTTTCCAACATCCACGCCCGCGAACCGTTTCGCCATACCTCAATGATCGCGCCGGTTTGTCTGGGACAGATTGGCGGGCTGGGCTGGTTGGGTTACCGCCTCGCGCTAGAGGCAATGATTGACCGTTTAGGAGGAACACATTGAACGAAAAAGTAGTGGCTTTTCAGGGCGAGTCGGGCGCGTATTCTGAAGAAGCGATCCACCGTCAATTTGGAGACGGGACCCAAACGCTGCCTTGCGAGACCTTTGGGGCGATTTTTGAAGCGATTCAGCGAGGCAGGGCGACTCATGGCATGGTCCCGGTAGAAAACGCACTGACCGGCACGATCTCGCAGGTGTACGAACTGCTGATGGATCACGATCTTCGCGTGCAGGCTGAACTGCTGCTGCCGATCCACCATCATTTGCTGGCCCCGCCCGGCACGACCCTGGCCGATATTAAGCGGGTGAAGTCGCACCCCCAGGCGCTCGCCCAGTGTGCCGAAACACTGCGTCGTCGAGGTTGGGAAGCGGTCCCGTCTTACGATACGGCGGGATCGGCGCGCGAACTGGCGCAGAATCCCGAACCGCACACGGCGGCGCTCGCCAGTGCCCTCGCCGGACAAATGCATAACCTGCAAGTGTTGGATATTGGCATAGAAGATCGCCCCGGTGAAAATTCCACGCGCTTTTTCGCCATTGGGATCGACGACGCGCAGCGCCGCGATCCGTGCAAAACCTCGCTGGTGTTCACGGTGCGCCACCGTCCCCGCGCGCTGTATGACTGTTTGGGCGCGTTCGCGCTGCGCAATATCAACCTGACCAAGATCGAATCCCATTCGATGCGCGGGCGGCCCTGGCAGTATTGGTTCTGCATGGATTTTGAGGGGCATTGGCGCGATCCTGGTGTGGAGGCAGCCTTAGCCGATCTGCTGCGCCAGGCGAGCATGGTCAAAATGCTTGGTTCGTATCCTGCGGCGCTCGGCGGCCCCAACGGGTAGAAAACAAGCGATCAGCTTTCAGTGATCAGCTCCCCTACACGAACCCGTTCGGCTGCGGTCCCCGCTCCAACCATGTTGGAGAGGGGGTAGGGGGTGAGGTCGTTTTGACCGCAGCCCACCCGATCCTAAATCACCTTATCATCCTTCCCGGTGGCCTGACGCATGATCTCGGTTTGGCCGACGTGATAGGAGTCATGGAAGTAGAAAAACAGCAACCATTCCGCCACCGACATCGAACGCCCCCCGAAAAAAGCCACCTGCCGCTCTAACTCCTCTGGGGTGATCGCCGCCAAAACGTTGGCTAAACACGCCTGAGCGCGATCCAATTCTGCGATCAGTTCCTCTAAGGGCAATACTCCCGCCTCATCAGTCGTGATCGGCTCGGACTCGCGGGCATAACGCGCTGCTCGTTCGAGCGTGAAGGTGGGATCCGTGTTCAGCAGTTTCATAATGTTATTACGATTGGTCAAAATATGTCCGATCAGCCAGTTCATGCAGTTTGCCCGAAAAGGGAGCTGAATCAGGCTGTCGGCATGGGTTAACCCGTCGGTCTGCCGTTTGATAATCTGCACGTTACGGTCAAAACTGTCGATCATGGTTTGAGGGGAGATCATGTCTCGCTCCTTGTGGGTCTGGAATATTCCATTTGAATAAGTGTAACATAGAACTTGTGTTCGCTGCAAAGGGGCAGACTCTCACAAAAATTAGGCAGTTTGCCCAGGTTTGCCCCGGTGCTTTTTGTTCAACTTGACGATGACTTGGAATCATGAAAGGTCAATAATTATAAAACCATCAGCTTTATTTTCTTCACGAAAATATTTTGATCGTCTCGGTCGCGCTCACCGCGCGGGCTGTTCTACAAAATTACCTTCTTCCTTGTTCTTACACTTTCAACATCAGCCTATCGGTTACCCAGTTCTCGCTCGTGTGATCTGGCTGTAGCGTTAAGGAGCGAAGACGATGACAATCTGGCGGCCTCAAAGTCAAGGGTTGTACGACAGCGCCAACGAACACGACGCCTGCGGCATCGGGTTTGTGGCCCATATCAAGGGCGAAAAGTCCCACGATATCATCCTGCGCGGCCTCGAAATTCTCGAACGCATGATGCATCGCGGCGCGGAAAGTGCCGATAACAAGACCGGCGACGGGGCCGGGGTCTTGATGCAGATTCCCCACGACTTTTATAAGGACGAGATTCCTACGCTGCCCGCCGCCGGTGAATACGGGACCGGGTTGGTGTTTATGCCCCAACGTGCCGAAGATGCCGAAGTCTGCGCGCAATCGTTGGAAAACATCATTCGACAACAAGGGCTGCGCGTGGTGGCGTGGCGACAAGTGCCGGTCGATAACTCCGGCATCGGCGAGATTGCGAAAGCGTCTGAGCCGGTCATGTGTCAAATCTTCGTCGCGCCGCAAGGCCCCTTGCAACCGGGTGAACTGGATCGTAAACTGTACGTCGTCCGCAAAGCTGTAGAACAAACCATCCGCACCTCCGATCTCCCTCAGAAACACCTTTTTTACCTTCCATCACTCTCTACGAAAACGATTGTTTATAAAGGAATGCTCACCTCGCTGCAACTGCGGGGTTACTTCAAAGACCTCGAAGACGAGCGCCTGACCACTGCGATTGCCCTGGTTCACTCACGTTTCAGCACCAACACGTTCCCCTCGTGGGATCTGGCGCAGCCGTTCCGCCTGTTGGGGCATAACGGTGAGATCAACACCATTAAAGGCAACCGGCTGTGGATCGAAACCTGCCAGTCGATGATGTCGTCGGACCTGTTCGGCGACGATATGCAAAAGCTGTTCCCGATTATCGAACCGGGCAAAAGTGATTCGGCCTCGTTTGATAACGCGCTGGAATTACTCGTCGCGACCGGGCGGTCGCTGCCGCACGCGCTGATGATGATGATCCCGGAATCGTTTAACAAACACAACCCGATTCCTGACGATCTCAAGTATTTTTACGAATATCACTCCGCGTTTATGGAACCCTGGGACGGCCCGGCCTCAATGGTCTTTTGTGATGGGCGTTATGTGGGCGGCACACTGGACCGTAACGGTCTGCGCCCCTCGCGTTATCTGGTCACCAAAGACGGTTTGATCGTGATGGCGTCTGAGGTCGGTGTGCAGTCCTTCCCGCCGGAGCAGATCGCCTATAAAGGCCGCCTGATGCCCGGTAAACTGCTGCTGGTCGATACCACCGAGGGGCGGATTATCCCCGACAGCGAGATCAAAGAGCGCATCAGCCACCAACAACCCTATCGTAAATGGGTAGAGGATAACCGCGTCCGGCTGGCGGATATTCCGCTCACGCGGCCTGTATCAATAGCGATGAACGAAACGCAGCTTCATGAAATGCACCTGTTGTTCGGTTACACCAGGGAGGATTTTGAT
>JACRBK010000686.1 GCA_016234525.1 Chloroflexota bacterium | reverse complement strand
GTTGTAGATGCGCACGGAATCCTGAGTCATTTTCAGCCCGGCGCGAGCGCTCTCAGCGGCCCCCGGCAGCGCTTCGACATAATACATATTGATCGTCACGCCGTCTTGTTCGCCGCTGATGGAGACATAATCTTCACTGGCGAACAGCGCAAAGTCACGCATCAGTGGGGCAACATAGTGATGAGTCAGCGTGCCATCGCTGTTCGCCGTCAGGTTTACTTCTGACCCGCTCGCCGCCAGGATCAAATTTTCAGTCGCGGTGAGCGTGACATCATAAAATCCGGTTTCGCTATAGACGGCATCCCCTTGCGGCTGCTCGGTGATCTGCCACCAGCCCTGCCCCGCCGTGAAAACCGACAGCACCGGGTAGGCGTTGGGCAGCGCGAGTATCCCTTTGAGATAGCTGAACTGGGCATACAGCGCGCTCTTTTCGGCCTGGATCGAAATACTGAAATCCATGTCCAGCGGGATCGCCTCTCCCCGTTGGAGCGGCTGCGGCAGCGTCACCGTCAGGATCGAGCGCGTAGCGTCCAACGTAGAGTCGAGCGGCGTCTCACCCGTCCTGAGGTTGCCCACCGCCATCTCCCCTCCATACGATTCCAGGTTGGGATACAGGCGGAAAACGATGTCTGACAGCGGAATCATGGCGCGGTTGGTGAAGATGACCGATTGGTGACCGTCTATGACAGCCTCTTCCGGCGTGACCGAGAGAGTCAAATCCAGTGTGTAGCGCGGCGCAGCGGCATAGTCGAGCATGTCAGCGGCGAAGTCCGGCAGCATCGCGGGACGATACGGATCGATCCAGCCGCCGGGGGCCTGCGCCCCCACCGGCACGAAACCACTCAATAGACCAACACAACATAAGACAACGATCACGACCCCAGTCCACCGCCGGATCAGGGAGTCAGGCATAACACACGCTCCTAAGGTCGAGTCTTCATTTCTTCGACAACAGCGGGATCAAGCCCATCAAATTCGCCTACCCACTGGTAAAAGATCGCGTCGAGGTCTTCATCAGTGGCGTCCTCAAACGCGGTTAAAACATCGTTCGAGCGGGCGACTTCGTAACGAAAACGCTGGAAATACAACTGGACCGCTTTTAAAAACCGCTCTTGCCCCAACAGCTTTTCGAGTTCGAAATAAAACAGCGGGCCTTTGGTATAGATGATCACTCCGTAATTGTTGTCAGAATACGACGCCACCGGGAGATCAAGCACCAGGTCGGGCGCGCCCGAACTCTTATAATAGTTGTACCAGTCGCGGTCCCCTTGCACGGTGTCTTTAAAACGTTTTTCGCCATACAGTTCGCGCAAGTACACATATTCGGTGAACGACGTCATCGACTCGTCAATCCAGGGCTGCTGCACCTGGTTATTCCCGATCAGGCCGTAAAACCACTGGTGGCCGACTTCGTGCGCGGTGGCGATCTCTAAGAAGGTGTTGCCGCGTACCCACGAACGGTCTGACACTACAATGATACCCGGATATTCGATAGCGGTATAATTGAACGTTTCCGCCACATCCAGTTCGGCATAGGGATACGTACCGAATTTTTCGCTGAAGATATGCACGGCGTCGGAGGTGATACGCAGCACTTCCTCTGCCGCCGACTCTCCGCCGGGCCAGAAAAACACATTTACAGTGATCTCATCGTCTACCACGTTGGTGAGCTTACCGAAAATCGGGCTGGCGACCAGCAGCAGATCACGCATGGGGCCGGTGACGTAATGGTAGGTCATCTGCTCGTCACCCGCCGGAAATCGTTCGATCTCTGACCCGCTCATGGCGACGACAAAACTTTCGGGAACCGTCAGCAGCACTTCATACAGGCCGCTTTCAGTATAAGCCGCGTCGCCGTTAGGGGTTGGGCGTTCCGTCCACCAGCCGCGCCCTTCTTCGTACACCGACAGCACCGGATACCATTCCGGCCCAGAGAAGGTTTGATCCTGGAAGCCGAACGCGCCATACGAGGCAAACATACCGCGCTCGGCGGCGGTGCTAAACTGTAATTCCACTTCGGCAGAATCGCCGGGCGCTAAGGGTTTGTCGAGCGGAATGATCAGCACCGTTTCACGTTCGCTCAACGAAGGCGCTACTGGAATATCATTCAATTCGGCCTGATAGACGACCATCCGCCCGCCCAATGCGGGGATATTGGGATAGAGCCGGAAAACCAGTTCGTTGAGGGTATCGGCGCTGCGGTTGGTATAACGCACCCGCTGCGCGCCGTAGATAATCGCCACCCCATCTTCAAACGTCAGGCTGGCTTCAATATAATAACGGTTGCGGTTCACAAAAGCGTCAATATCTCCAGCAAAGGCGGGACGCATCGCCGCCCGAAAATGTTCAATTTCATCCCAGTTCACCGGAGCAAGCTGGATCGGGTCGTGCGGGGGCAGTTCAGTAGGGGTGCTGGGCGGGACGGCGGTCACAGTAGGCGGCAGGGCGGGCAGCCGGTCCGCGCCCGATGCGGCGTCCCCACAGGCCGACAGCACGATCATCCCCAGCATCAACAATGTCAAGAGGCTCCAGAGTGGTTGGCGTTGTATCACGATAAGACTCCCATAAAAACAAGCTGTCAGCTTTTAACACTCAGCTTTCAGCAAAAACCATCGTTTAGGACGCAGCAGCGCCGCGCCCGATTATTTCTATTCATAATACGTGTCGAGCGGCATGAGTTGATCGGTTACATAGGCTCCGGGGCAGCCGCTGGCACGCTCTCCCG
>JACRBK010000113.1 GCA_016234525.1 Chloroflexota bacterium | reverse complement strand
CCGCTCAAATCTGGCGATCAGTACTCAGCAGCATGGCACAGGGTTAGGGTTGGCTATCGCTGAGAAAATTATTAAAGCCCATCGGGGTCACATTGAAGTTGAGAGCGAACTGGGAAAAGGCAGCACCTTCCGAATCAATTTGCCCATCGATTCGGGCGAAGCTCAGTAGATAAACAATTTAGCCGGGCGACCTCGTGATACAAATGCTGCGGCAGCCGCCCGAAATCCATGCTACGCGACAATTAACCTGGAGCGACCTACTTTCTACCGGCGGGCCTGCTCAAATGCCGCTGCAAAATTAGGCAGCGCGCGGTCGATCATCTGATCATTCGCGGTTAGTGAAATACGAAAGTATCCCGGCTGTTCGACCACCGTCCCCGGTAGACACAGGATGTTATTCTTGACCAAAAGCTCTACAAATGCCCAGTCATCCGCAAGCGGGGACTTCGGCATCAGATAGAATGTGCCTTCCGGTACATGCACCTCATATCCGATTTGTTGCAGTTCGCTCACCATCCGGTTGCGTTTCTCCTGCAAATGTTCGATGTCGATAGAGAGTTTTTCCAGGTCGGGCAGGGCATGTTGGAGCAAAGCGTTAGGGAACGCATATCCGGTCATCACCTGGGTACCGAAAATAGCCTGGCGCATCGAGTCGCGGTCGGACATGGTCGGCGGAAGCGCGATGTAACCTATTCGCTGCCCTGGCGTCAACAGGATTTTGCCGTAGGTGTAAAGTAAAAAGCTGTTCGAATAGTATTCAGTTGCACTGTGAAAATCATGCCCGTCATACACAATCCGGCTGTAGGCCTCGTCAGACAGCAGATAGATCGGGCGGCTGTAGCGCTGGCTGGCGGTCGTCAACACGTCCGCCAGCGCCTGCAGCGTTTCGGGTGGATAGATTTTCCCGGTAGGATTGTTCGGTGAATTTACGAGAATCGCGCATGTCCGAGGGGTGATGGCAGCGGCGATGGCGTCCAGATCGAGGTCAAAGGTGGTCGCATTTATCTTGACACGGATGGGTATACCGCCCGCTGAAATAATGAGCGGCTCATAGAAAAACCAGGGCGGAGAGATAAAGATCACCTCGTCACCAGGGTTAACAACCGTATTCAACGCCACCGTGATAGCTGCGAAGCCGCCGTTCGTCATGTGAATATCATCCGCTTCGAACGGAATGCCGCGCCAGACTCGCAGCGTCTGAGCAACCGTCTCGCGCGTGTTTTGTTCACTGATTTTGTAGGCAAACCAATCCTTATTATGGGGAACACTCGATCGTTGGAGCGCTTCGACAAAGCCGGAAAGCGGCATTTCATGGGGATTGCCCAGCGCGAAATCGCTGATGTCAGGGGTCTGAGGATATTGGCGGTAGGCCTCGAAATAACGCAGGAAGGATTGCATCGTGCTTAAGGCACCCTGGATGCGCTGCGAGAATTGGTGCGAAGGTAACATGCGTGATCTCCTGAACAGCCGCGGCGGACCGATCGTTTCTTGATTCTTTTATGTACGTTGAAGTTAAACCAGTTGGGGTGTTGGTGCCAATTGTCAAGGAATCTTCCTGCCCATCCTGACCTGTAAAAGCCTGACTACCTTGTTGAGCATAATTTTGAGATAATCACTTCATGAAGTATCTCGACTCATTATCCCCGCTGTCTGGCAAACGTATCGCCATCCACGTGAAACCAGCGGCAGAACGTGCGCTCCGGGCGGGTCATCCCTGGCTGTTTGCTGAGGCTATCCGTCAACAAAGTCACGAGGGCCAACCCGGCGATCTCGCGGTGGTGTTTGACAGCAAGCGGCGCTTTTTAGCTATCGGGCTGTATGATCCACACTCCCCAATTCGCATTAAAGTGTTACAGCACCACCAACCGGCTGTCATTGACTCTGACTGGTTTACCAACCGGCTGCAAGCAGCAGCGGACATCCGCCAACCGCTTCTTACCCAGCAAACCAACGGCTTCCGGTTGGTGCATGGCGAGAACGATGGGCTGCCCGGTCTGATTATCGACCGCTACGCGGATGTATTGGCTATCAAGTTATATACCGCCGCCTGGCTGCCTCACCTGCATCACGTCATAACCGGATTACAGGCGGTGCAGCCCTTTGACCGCCTGGTGCTGCGTATCAGCCGTAACATCGAAACCATTACCAGCCAGCACGGCCTCTATGACGGCTGTATTCTGATGGGTGACGAGCTGCACACGCCGGTGATTTTCCAGGAAAATGGGCTAAACTTCGCTGCGGATGTAGTGCATGGGCATAAGACGGGGTTCTTTTTCGATCAGCGTGAGAACCGCGCACGAGTTCGCACCTTGTCTGCGGGACGGCGAGTGCTAGATGTGTTCGCTTACAGCGGAGGATTCTCGGTTTATGCCGCCGCAGGAGGGGCCGCGTCTGTTATGAGCCTGGACGCGAGTGCCCCGGCGCTAGAGGCTGCGCAAGCGAACTTTGCGCTCAACCCGAACCATACTCAGCACAAAATTCTGGTTGGTGATGCGTTCGAGTGTCTTGAACAACTTCGGGCCGACAGCCAAACATTCGATATGGTGATTGTTGATCCGCCATCGTTCGCTAAAAGCGCGACAGAGATTCGGCAGGCGCTAGCTGCCTATACCCGCCTGACTCGCCTTGCGCTCCATGTGCTGGAACCGGGTGGAATCTTCGTAATGGCATCGTGTTCCAGCCGGGTAACCGCTGACGATTTCTCCAACACGGTGGCGCAGACCGCCGCTGGTATTGGTCGGCCACTGGCTAAAGTTGCGCAAACAAGCCACGCGCTAGATCACCCTATTGGCTTCCCAGAAGGTGAATATCTGAAGTGCATCTTCGCCACGGCTCCTTGATGATTCTGTCGCGAAATGCGTCCCTCTACTGCGATATCTCGGCGGATGGCGCAGTCGTTTTACCGGCAGCAGGCAATATCTGATCTTCTGGATCGTTCAGCCCACGCAGCATCAGCAAGAAGGGGATCGCCAGCAAGGTGATCACACCGCCGGTCACGAATCCGGCAGCGATGCCCTGTTGGCGGGAGAGGTAACCAAGTCCGCTTTGCCCCGCGATTCCGCCCGCACTGCCCATCATTGAGTCAAACGAGATAACGGTTGCTCGCTGTTCCGAAGGAATACCCTGGTGCAGATAGGCTTGTTTTACGGGAAGGAAGAGATTAAAAGCCAGTGTCCCCAGCAGAAATAACGGGACAGCCAGCCAGAACGAATTCACTAATCCCACGCCAATCGTTGCAGCCGTCATCAGCGCGGCGGCAGCGATCAAGAGGGTAGTGCGAAAATGAAGCCGATTCATGAAACGTGATATCAGCCAATTACCCAAGATTCCGGTGATTGATACCAAAGCGGCGACCACTCCCGCCACCCAGATCGCGTCAGGTTGACCGAGTAAATTGAGGAAATGCGGCTGTGCGGCATAGAAGCCCCAGATCGAGTATGCCCCATGAATGAAGGTGGTAACCATGATGAGCCGTACCGATTGTTTTCGCCAGCCATAGCTGATACTCTCGTGGGCGACTTTGCGCATTTCCGCCGGAATCGCAGATGCTGTCAGCGCGCGCGGGGTGTAACCAATATCGTGCATACCGACAAAAGCCCAACCGAACACTATTGCCAGCAGCAGCGCGCGCACAACATAGGGAAAAGCCAGATTTATAGTCCCCAAGATACCCCCACCCACCGTCCCGACGAGCATCAGGGCACTCGTGATCATTCCAGTGCGGGCGAAAACGTGTTCCAGTTCGCCATCATAGTTTGTGGCTTTGAGCGCATCCACCAACCACGCTTCAACAGCGCCCGAATAAAATGTAAAACCCAGCCCTAGAAATACGGACATCACGCAGAACCAGAATAACCCATCCCCCGCTATCGATACCCCCACGTAACCGAGCGTCGCAAAGCATAACACCGCCATACTGAGTAGGAAGGACACCCGCCTACCGCTGGTATCAGCGACCACGCCCGTAGAGACTTCGAAAACAACCATGGCCGCCGTGAAAACTGCATTCGCCACAAACACGCTAAAGATATCTAGCCCGGCATCTAGTAGAAAAAGTGTATTCACACCCCATATCAATGACGCCGAGAGCGTATAGAGGCTGGCGATGGTTATGTAGGTTCGGATCACCCGTTTTGACTTCAAGTGGTTTTCTCATTCACGATGGATAGAGGGTGCCTTCAATTGCTTTGATATAACGTTCTGCCGAAAAGGCTACGGCGGCTTTTCCATGAGTTGGTGTGATCGTGTCCCACCATGCGCTGTAGATCCGCTCAAACTCGAACGGTTCCAGCGCGGCGACAATCCGCCGGATTGCTTTTGCAGGCAGCGGAATCTGATTCGGGTAGCTGTACATGAAGCTGACATAGCGGCGATCCTGCACGACATTAACAATATCGCCTGAAAGAAGCACGCCATGACCTTCTGCGCCCTGTTTCCAGTGCAGCACGGTTGCTCCCTCAAAGTGACCACCTGTGTTGATCAATGTGATACCTTCGCCCAACGATTTTGTCTCGCCGCCCCAGAAAGAGATCGAGGAATCGGGCCGCATCACGTGTTGACGATCGGCTGTGTGTAGATAAATCGGCACATCGAATGTGTGTGCCCAGTCTACCATCGAAGAATAATAGTGAGGGTGCGAGATCGCGATGGCGGAGATTCCACCCAGTTGGGTCACAGCCTCGATGGTCGCTTCATCGAGCAGGGTCATGCAGTCCCACAGAATATTACCGCCCGGTGCTTGGATAAGCAGGGCGCGCTGCCCGATAGCAAACCTGGGTTCAGTGCCTATACCCACCAGATTCGGCTCGTATTCGCGGAAGATATTTCTATGATTAGCCCGCAGCGCGGTGAGCGTCGTCCACTGCTGTCCATGAGCACCCACATACTGCCGCTCATCCTCACAGATCGGACAATGTTCCGGTGGGGTCGGGGATTCAGGATATTGTGTTCCGCATGTTGCACAAATGAATTCAGGCATAGTTATCACTCACATCTTGAAAACGATTTGGCATGAGATCAGGTTCACGGAGCGGAGATAAACAAACATCTACCATAACCATTTCTCATGTTATTTGGGTCTGACATGCGAACTGATTTAGTACTCACGCACATGCAGTAGAATAGCTTATTCGCCTTAAAAAGCCCAATTTTTATGTTCTATATTTAAACTATCTGGCACCAGAGGGAACTACCTGCTTCACGAGAGAGGCTGTCTGATTCTACATAATCCGCTGCGGAAGAGTCACAGTAAATGTCGTGCCTGACCCTTCTTCGCTCGTGAAGGTTATCGTACCGCCATGCAGATCGACCGAGCGCTTGACAACTGCCAGGTCCAAACCTGTACGGGGTACGACCTACATTTTGAGCGTGGTGGAATGCTTCGAACAGGCGAGGTTGGCGACTTTTCTAATTATATCGTTTTTATCATTAAAATATACAAAATAAAAAGAGCAGAAGTTGGCGGCATTGTCCCCCTGCGCGCAACGATTGTGTCAGGCTTAACACTGGCCTCTCATCCAGTGCTCAATCGAGCACAGGTCCGTACCGACAAACCGTTATGGTCTTCCCTTTGTGTTACAAAACCGCACCAATATCAGACTGTTTGCACAAAAAACAGCTTCTTGTTTCATATAGATTGCACAATATACAGGCAAAAAACTTCAATATAATGAGCTTGTCCGCCCAATGAAAGGAGGCTCTCCTGTGGAAAATTTGAAGGTAATTCGGGTAGAGGTGTGGGGGTGTCATGACGACCAACCCACGCCTGATAACCAATGGCTTCAGGCCTTGCACAGTTCCGGTTTTACATCTGTTACCCACTGTTTTCCCTCTCAACTCTACTTTATCAACGGCCAATTTTCATTAAACGACATCCAACACCTGAGCAGTGAACTGCTGGCTGACCCTGTAACCGAACATTTCAGCATCTCAGCAGCACATGAGTCACGACTGCCCGTGCGCCCTGGACATACTATCGAGGTGACGCTGCTGCCGGGTGTAACTGATCCTGCCGCCGAAAACCTGCTGCGTGCCGCGCACCTGTTAGGTTTGACTGGGATCCAACAGGTGGCGACGGGTAAACGGTATGTTTTGCCCGGCGGGCTTGATTCCCAAGACGTTTACCGGCTTGCCAACGAGGTCTTTTCTAATCCTGTCATCCAACGTTATGCCGTCAACGAACCTATCGCGCCGCCCTTTATTCCGGTGGACCATACCAATGATCATGTTCAGAACATCCCGCTGCGGACAGCGAATGCCGCCGATCTGCAACGGCTGAGTGCCGAGCGATGCCTTTCCTTAAGTCTGGCTGAAATGCAGGCTGTGCAGGCTTATTTTCAGCAAGAAGGGCGCGATCCTATCGATCTTGAACTGGAGATGCTGGCCCAAACCTGGAGTGAACACTGTGTTCATAAAACCTTTAAGGCCAGCATAGACTATACTGGCCCACTGCCGGGTGTAAAAACCAGCGCTAAGTCTATCCGCCAACAGATCGACGGTCTGCTAAACACTTATATTCGCGGCGCAACCGATCAGTTACAAAAAACCTGGATTCGCTCGGCCTTTGTGGATAACGCCGGGATTATCGCCTTTGATGAAAAGTGGGATATTGCCTTCAAATTGGAGACTCACAACCACCCCTCGGCGATTGAACCCTTCGGCGGCGCGAATACCGGGGTGGGCGGCGTGGTGCGCGATATTTTAGGCGTGAGTGCTCGCCCGATTGCTAATACGGACGTGTTGTGTTTTGGCCCGCACAACCTGCCCGAAGAGGAGCTACCCGCCGGAACACTGCATCCCCGCCGCGTGATCGAAGGGGTAGTGCATGGCGTAGAAGATTACGGCAACAAAATGGGGATTCCCACCGTCAACGGTGCGGTATTGTATCACCCTGGTTATACCTCGAATCCGCTGGTGTTTTGCGGCTGCGTGGGCATTCTGCCGCATGATTCTAATCCTACGCAGTCCCAGCCGGGTGATCTGATTATCGTAATCGGCGGGCGAACCGGGCGCGATGGACTGCACGGCGCGACTTTTTCCAGCATGGAGATGGATCATACCACCAGCGAAACTTCCGGCACTGCTGTGCAGATCGGACATCCGATCAACGAAAAGCAGGTGTTGGAAGTCATTTTGCGCGCCCGCGACGAACGCCTCTATAACGCCATTACGGACTGCGGCGCGGGGGGACTCTCGTCGGCAGTAGGCGAAATGGCGGGTGAGACTGGCGCGCGTATCAACCTGGAGAATGTGCCGCTCAAATATCCCGGCCTGCGTCCCTGGGAAATCTGGCTGAGCGAAGCACAAGAACGAATGGTGCTGGCGGTTCCGCCTCAAAACTGGTCCCGGTTACAAACTATCTGTGCGGGGCAAGATGTCGAAGCGGTCTGTTTGGGAGAATTAGAACCAACAGGCCGCTTACGTCTTTTTTATGGGCAAACATTGGCCGCTGATCTCTCGGTGGAATTTCTGCATAAGGGTATTCCGCAGCGCCACCTACGCGCCGAATGGGCTTTCCCGCCCGCTCTACCGTTCAAGGCCGAGTCACCGCAAGACTTACGCGCCGCGCTGCTGGATTTATTGGCACACCCGAATATCAGCAGCAAAGAAAATATCGTGCGCCGCTACGATCATGAAGTCCAGGGCGGCACAGTGGTCAAACCCCTGGTCGGCGTAGATGAGCACGGTCCCAGTGATGCAGCAGTATTGGTTCCGCTGGATGTCATGCTCGATCAGCCGCAACCCGATCTGCCGGTTAAGGGATTGGCGCTAGGGATGGGAATCGCCCCTACCTATACCGATTACGATCCTTACGCGATGGCCTGGGCGGCGGTAGATGAAGCCATGCGCAACGTCACGGCAGTCGGCGCCGATCCTGATCAGGTAGCGCTGCTGGATAATTTTTGTTGGGGCAATCCCGATCTGCCGGATCGCCTGGGGAGCCTGGTTCGCTGCGTGCAGGGTTGTTATGATGCGGCGGTAGCCTATGGCGCGCCATATATCTCTGGCAAAGACAGTCTGAACAACGAATACACCGGGCAAGATGGACAGAAACACACCATTCTGGGAACACTGCTGATCTCAGCAGTGGGGCAGGTGGCGGACGTTCAAAAAACCGTCACGATGGATTTAAAACAGGCCGGGAACTCCCTGTATATGATCGGGGATACTCGGGCCGAATTGGGCGGCAGCCATTATGGCATGGTCGTTGGCGCGGCAGGCGGGGTAGTTCCCCAACCCGTGCCGGATGCCCTCGCCCGGCTGCGCGCCTTGTACCGGGCCATTCAAGCCGGGTTAGTCCAATCGTGTCACGACTGCTCCGAAGGCGGACTGGGGATCACACTGGCCGAAATGTGTCTGGCCGGGCGATTGGGGGCTGAGATCACGCTGGCCCGCGTGCCGGGGGCAGCGGCGATTTCCCGCGATGATGTAGTGTTGTTCTCCGAATCATTGAGCCGGTTAGTAGTCGAAGTCCGTCCCACTGATGCTCCAGCGTTCGAGCAAATGATGGCGGCTGTCCCTCATGCGCAGATAGGAACCGTTACCCGCCGCGAGCAGGGGTTGGTCATCTATGGTCGCTCGGCAGCCCCACTGCTGATGATTCCGGTAAACGAACTCGAACGGCGTTGGCGCGGCTGGCTGCCAGCGGTTGAGGCACTGCCAGCACCGAAATCTTCCCAGAGTGTCAATTTTGTTCGTCCACAACATAACCCGCGCGTCTTAATCCTTCATGCCAACGGGACCAACCGTGACCGTGAAGCGGTGCTGGCCTGTGAAATGGCTGGGGCGAAGGCAGATATTCTGCATATCAACCAACTACTCACCGATACAGCCCGCATTCTGGATTATCACATGCTGGTGGTACCGGGGGGATTTTCCTACGGGGACAACCTGGGCGCGGGCAAACTGTCGGCCCTCGATCTGCGCTACCGCCTGGGGGATGTTATCAGTCGTTTTGTCGAAAGTGGTCGCCCGGTATTAGGCATCTGTAACGGCTTTCAAACGTTAGTCAAAGCGGGAATTTTGCCCGGCGTATCGTTCGGCACCAATGGGGATCGTTCGGTAACGCTCGCT
>JACRBK010000693.1 GCA_016234525.1 Chloroflexota bacterium | reverse complement strand
CAAAGGGCTGCATCTTTTCGGCCACCCAACGGTAACGCGCCGCCTGCTGCCGCTGATCTTTACCCGCCCGGCACAACTGAGCCATCCCGCGTGGTAAAGAGCTGTCAGCCTTCAGCCTTCAGCTATCAGCAAAATCAGACCAAGCACGCAATCAGCATGAGTAAATATTTCAGAACATTCCCAGACAGGGTGGCTAATGCTTACAATTCACAACCTTGCTCTTGCTGACGGCTGAGTGCTGACGGCTGAACGCTAATTTCTCACCCTAACATCGCGCGCAATGAGGCAAGCTGCGCGGCCCGCGCCGCCTCCTGGATTAGCGGTGTACATTCGTCGAGATCGTACTGCCGTTGGATCAACCCGAACGCAAAGGCCATACACGTCGCCGCGCCGCACACTTTACAATTGGTCTGCGGCAGCAGCGCCCAGAGATCCAACGGGCGCAGAGAGCGTTTGGGCGCGGTGATGGCTATCAGTTCGTGGCGGCTGTCCCACGTCGCATTGATCGCATCGACCAGCGCCGCCAGCAGTTCGACGCCGCGTTCATGATCGTCCACCTGGGTGATCACCACCTGATCGCGGTAGAGCGTCAGAAAACCGCGCTCACGCCGGAAGGTAAGCGCCGGGCCGTGCGGATTATAGGCGATCACATTGGGCAGGGTCGCCAAAAACGGCAGCACTTCGTCCAGCGGTTGGGATGGCTGCCCGACGACCACAATTTTCCCCGGCTCAGCCAAACAGGGCTGGGTGCGCAGCAGTTGAATCGCTTGCAGGTACATAAATTGGTCCTCCTGCGTCCCACTATACCCCGCGTGACGTACCGGCACAAAACGGCGATCATTCCAAAACGGGCCGCTTGCGCCGCTGGCCGTCTGGCGCTAGGCTATAATCGTTCACTGGTGAAATTTGTTGCGGAGACATGATCCCTATGCCTGATTGGGTAGATACCATTGTAGGAAATGACATTCAGGAATTTGTGATCCGGCTGGGGCTGGCGCTGGGGGTATTGATTCTCACCTGGATCGCGCAGCGCGTTGTTCGCTGGATTCTGCTGTACCTCATCAAAGGCATCATGCGTGCGACCAACCCGCTGCATCGATTTGCCCCGGCGGTAGATGACCTGATCGGGCAATCACTCACCGGCCCGGTGCGGTTATTGATCGTCACCATTGGGCTGCGCCTGGGGCTGCTGTTGGGCAAGCTGTTTGAAGACAGGTCACTGCTGCTCGATCAGGCGACGATCACAATAGCGACAGTTGCGGTGTTTTGGGGCGTGCTGCGCATGGCGAATCTGACCACCGTTTATTATGTCAACCAGTCGGCGGCGGGCAAACTTCGGTTAGATGAAACCGGGGTGCGTTTTGGTCGCCAGTTGTTGATCGCAATCATCCTGATCTTTGCTCTATCCACCGTGTTGGAACAATGGGGCGTGAATATCGGCACCCTGGTTGCCGGGCTGGGCGTCGTCAGTTTGGCGGTAGCGCTCGCCGCCCAGGATTTGTTAGGGAATATCATCGCCTATTTTGCGATTCTGGCCGATTCACCGTTCCGTGTGGGCAATGTGATCGCCCTGGACGATAAGTTAATGGGGACGGTAGAGGAGATCAGTTTTCGCAGCACACGCCTGCGCACACGTGATCATGCAGTGGTGATCATCCCTAACCGCACCATTGCTAACGCCAATATCACCAATTGGACGCGCATCAACCGGCGGCGTTATGAGGTCGATTTTATGGTCCCGGGGTCGTTATCTTCGGAACATCTGCGGGCGCTGTTAGGTGAAGTCCGCGCGCTGCTGGACCCGCTGAGCCAATCCGTTGGCGGTCGTACTACCATTCAGCTTGACGGGGTAGGAGAAGATAAACTGAAGATCAGCATCGCGTGTTCGCTGCGTGTGTCTGATTATGATACGTTCCAGGATGCGCGCTTCGGCCTGGATTTTAAGGTCATGGAGATTTTGAAAAAATACGGCGGGTAGCGATTATGGCGGTCAGTTAAAAACAGCCTCACCCCTTGCCACAGCCGAGCAGTTTGTGTAGGGGCGCTGCTTGTGCGCCCTGTTTTTGCAATGCATGATCCAATTAAATAGTATAATTATTTGAGTTTCCCTTATTGCCCTCTCTCTGAGGGCCGGGTTTGTGTCTCCCGAAATCTAGACGCGCCAAATTGGTACAGGTTATTCCCCGTGAAGATGAAAACTTCGAAGAGACCCTGATCCGTTTTCGTCGTGCAGTTCGTCGAGCGTATGAACGCCCCTGGCATAAGCGGCGATATGGTTACTACGAAAAACCGGGGGCGCTCCGCCGCAAGAAGAACAGAACCAGGGACCATAATCGCCGTGGGGCGGGAATCCGGTTGTGTATTGATCTAGAGGATCAATTCCAGCGCGACGGTCCCTCGAATGCGATGGGACGTTGAGGCGTTTAGGGTTGAATCATCTGGGCGCTGGGCGCGCAGCAGGGCTGTACGCCTACAAAAATTCCCCGCTCCGGCACAACCAGAACGGGGAATTAAGGGGTGAGGCTGGGGGAAGGGGGCAGCCTCACCTCACTGGTAAGTCCATGTCCCATATTCTGGCGATACCATTGTCAGCGGGTTGACGTAGATCGCCCGGCCATCGGGCAGCGACAGGTAAAACTTGATCGCCGTCTTTTCGGTGTGGAAGTTGCGCGCTTCACTCTGGGACAAGTAGGTATAATTCGACACCGTAGCCGTCGCCCAGCCCAGTCGGGCACGCACATCCGAACTGTTCCAGGTCATGCCGAACGCCCCAAACGGCTGATAGCGCCCATCCGGCGGCGTTTCGATCACGTCCGGCTGCGAGTTGGACGCCACCATACTGATCCAGCTTCCATCCGTATACATCACATAGACGTTCGTTCCGCCTGCGGTCGGCATCCCGATCATAAAGCCGCCTTCAAATGGCTGGAAACTTCCGGCTCCTTGATCCGGCATGGGATATTCGGGGCAGGAGTTCGGCGTACTGCCAAAAAAGTAGCTGAACGGGCAGGCCAGCGGCAGGGTGATGATCCCACCGTTTTCGAAGGCGCCTACCAGTTCGTGCCCATAATAATCCACCCCGATCAACTGGTAGGAGCGGCTGTCAGTATTGGCATACGAGTCGGGCATCGGGACATTCACCGTCAGGCTGCTCACGGCGGGCAGATTGTCCTGTAAGACAGTGCTGTACGGCGGCGCGATCTGGTGATATTCCATGAGTTTGACAAACTGCACGCCGGTGACGTTCCAACTCAGCGTCAACCACTGGCCTGCCTGGGCTGTCGCCTGATCTGCCACAAAAGAGAGAATTGTCAGCGGCGGAATCGGGGTAGGGGTTGGACCGGGGCCGAGACCAGCATAGGCCAATTGGCTTTCGCGGGCATCGGCGAACATCTGCTCACCCTGGCTGGCGATGCTGTACCACCGCTGGGTGCCGTCATACCACGTCGAGCTGACGCGCACCCGTGTTCCCGCCGGGATACTGCCGACTTGTTCCAGCGTGATCAAGAGATAATCATATCCCCAGGCGTTATCATAGATCGCCGTTGGAGTCGGGATAAAATAATCCGTCGGCGGCGCGATCGGCGTGGGGGTCGGCAAGAATCGGAAGGGAGTCACCGATGGCACAAAACGGGGTGGAGTCGCGGTGGCACGTGGGGGGATAATCCCCAGGTCGGCGACCGCCTGCGCCGTTGGCAAGCCGGACTGAGTTCGCGCTGGGGTCAAAAACGGGGTGCGTGTGGGAGTAGCCGTCTGCACGGAGAATGACAGTGTGCCGGTTCCGGCCCCCGCGCTTAACTGTTCTTGCGGCGATTCGCCCTCTCGCGTGGTGATATAAAGCAGCAGCAGTCCGATCATCACCACACCCATCAGCGCCGCCGCTAGCGTCACCGGGATCGCCAGCCGCCCGATCTGGGGTGTCGCCGTCCGGCGCGGATTCGGGCGGATCATCTGCGTCTGATCGATCACGGCTGAGACGGGGCGGCTGTGTCCATTGGCCGATGGCCCCCACAACTGGGACAACCGGGCGCGCATATCCTGGCCCAGCGCCGGAGTCTGCCCGGCCCAGCTATGCGCCTCACCGCGCACGATTCCGGCGACCTGCCGCCATTCTTCCACCGCCTGGCGGCACGATTCGCAGCGGGCGAGATGCTGTTCTAACGCCGCCGCTTTGCTGCGGCTGACCGTCCCGGCGATATAATACGGTATCAAGTCCAACCATTGGTTATGCATT
>JACRBK010000680.1 GCA_016234525.1 Chloroflexota bacterium | reverse complement strand
CCGCCGGGATCACCAAACCGTTCGATCACATCGTCCAGCGTGATCAGACCGCTGTAGGTTACACCGGTCTCATCCGCGCTGATCGGCTGCTTTTCCATGTCAAATTCGTCCTGGACTTCGCCGACCAGTTCTTCGAGAATGTCTTCCATCGTCGCCATACCCGCCATGCCGCCGAACTCATCCAGCACAATAGCGATATGCCGCTTGGTGCGCTGCATCTGCTTCAGCACCCGGTCTACCCCGGCCATCTCCGGGAAAAACAGCGGCGGGCGCAAAATCGAACGCAGATCAAGCTGCTCCGCGCCGGTCAGCAGCGCCGGGCGGTCCACCAGGCAGTTAAACAGATCTTTGGCGTGCAGAATCCCGATCACATGATCCACCGAACCTTCATAGACCGGGTAGCGCGAATAATGACCGCGTGCGATGCGCAGCAGCATATCCAGCAGCGGGGTATCAAACGCAATCGCATCGACGGAGATACGCGGCTGCATCACTTCTTTGATATGGATTTCGCTAAAATCAAATGCCTGTTGCAGCAAATGGCCTTCACTGTCATCCAGTATCCCGGCTTCTTGCGATGAGCGGACCAGCATTCCCAATTCCTCGGCGGAATGAACGCGCTCATGGCCGCTCGCTGGCTCGAATCCCAACAGCCGGACCACGCCATTCCCGACCGCATTCATAACGTAAATGACCGGTCTGAACACCTTGAGGAACCATGTGGTCGGACGAGCCACGATCATGGAGGTTTCTTCGGGGCGCTGCAAGGCGATAGACTTCGGCGCAAGCTCGCCTAACACAATATGCAGCATGGTCACAATGGAAAAACCGACCGCCACCGACACGCTCTGAATCACTGTGTGGCCCGGTTCTTCATCTAACAGAAACTCTAAGACGGGCTCGATGATATGAGCCAACGCCGGTTCACCGATCCAACCCAGGCCCAGGCTGGCGAGGGTGATCCCTAATTGGGTCGCAGCAATATAACTATCCAGGTGTTCCGTTGCCTGTTTAGCGGCGCGCGCCCCGGCATGGCCTTCGTCGGCCAACTGCATCAGGCGGGTGCGGCGCGCGCCCACCAGACTGAACTCTGCTGCCACAAAAAAACCGTTGATGAATACCAGCGCAAAAATCGCTAGTACACCTAAAATGATTTGCACTGCACGCTCCCCCACTTACCATGTAACCGGGCACGACAAACAACGCCCCTAAAATTCACGTTAGGCCGGGTGATCCGGCAGCCTATTTGCCTCATACGTTAACACACACGCGCGCCTAAAACAACAACGCCCCGTTTAGACGGGGCGTTGGGATTGGGCGTAGGATGCAGAAAAATGCGGAAAAAGCGTTGACTTTAGTGCAGCGGACTCCGGGAGCCGTAGCGGCGCTGGACTACCCGTTCCATAAAGATCAGGGCATCCTGTTCTGAGGTCAGGCCCTTCACGATGTCTGCAATCCAGGCCATCGCTTCGCGTTCGTCCATGCAGTAGGCCAGGATCACGGTTTGGATGTCACTGATCTGGCCGTTTTCTCGTCCGAGATCAATCCATTCGTACAGTTTCAAGTTCTGATAGGTGTTGTTCATGGCGCGTTCCCTTACATACTGGGTCTAACTATAATGCCGTTCGATGTCGTCATTGGTGATCATCTTATATGACGCATTTTAAAGGGTCTGGGTTCCGCCTGCACAACCCGAATTGCTCGCGAATCATACTCTTTCCCCACGCTAACCTACGCCCACCTGACAATGGCCGACTCCATTTCTTTCTGATCATATTCGTTGTAGACTCGGCCTGCGTATCACTCAATCAACAAATTGGCTAAAAACGGCAGTGCCGCGTCCAATAATTGATTGATCGATATATATATATTATGTATAGGAGATCACCATGCGAAATACCCACTTTTTAGGTGGATTGAGTACCATCGTACTGCTGCTGGTCCTGCTGTTCGCCCCCGCCCATGCGCAGGATCAGCCACCCCTGCCCTATACTTCGCTCGAAGAATTTCAGGCCGCGCTAGATGCCGCCATCAGCAGTGGCGCAATTGATCCCTTCTGGCAGACACTTGTTGATGCCGGGCAAATGCCGCTGATCTTCGAGGACACCGCAGTATTTCTCTATCGTGGAACGGGTGCGCAGGTCGAATGGCGCGGCGATTTTTCGAACTGGGAATCCAACCCCATCTATTGGGGCGAGCGCCAGGGCAGCAGCGATCTATGGATGATGAGCCACACCTTCGCGATGGACACCCGGCTGGATTACAAAATCGTGGTGGGTGAAACCGAATGGCTGCTCGATCCGCTCAACCCTTACCAGCAGCTTGGCGGCTATGGGCCAAATTCTGAACTGCGAATGCCAGATTCTCGTTATCCTGAAGCCACCATCCCGCGTGACACAATCGCGCATGGCGAACTCAGCGCCGATCAGACCATCGACAGCAGTTATCTGGGCTATAAGGTCAATTACCGGGTTTATCTGCCTGCGGGATATGAGGAACTCGACAGTCTGCCGGTGATGTATGTCGCCGATGGGCAGGATTTCGCACATGATGAGATGGGCAGTATGGTAATCGTGCTGGATAACCTGATCGCGGATGGCGCGATCCAGCCGATCATCGCCGTGTTCGTGGACCCGCGCGAAGTCGGGAATCCTGATCACAACCGCCGCCAGACACAATTTCTCGGCAACGCAGCCTATGCCGGTTTTCTGGCGGAGGAACTCGTCACGGCAATAGACACCGCCTACAAAACCGATCCCTCCGCTGATGCGCGCGGCGTTTTGGGAATTTCGTTCGGCGCGGTGAATTCGACCTTTATGGCGATCACATATCCCGACGTGTTCCACGACATCGCCATTCTCTCGCCCGCGTTCTGGCCCGTTCCCTGGATGATCGACAGTTTTGGCACGATGGAACGGCTACCGATCAAGGTTTTCTTGAGCATGGGCGTCATCGGGGATGATGTGTATAACGCGCGCCGCCTGCGCGACAATCTAGAAAGCAAGGGGTATCCGCTGCTGTACGTCGAGGTCAACGACGGGCATTCGTGGGGCAACTGGCGCGGGCTGCTAGACGAGGTGTTGATTTATTTTTATGGCGTGTAAGACTGGCCGGTTTACCCCTATCCCCCGTCGATGCTGCGCATCGCGCCCCCTTTCCCCGCTGCGCAGAGAAAGGGGGGAACGCCGCCGGGCGGGTTTGCTTCCGTTCGGTTCACTTAAGGCGAGCGTATTAATGTTCCCTGACTTCAGAGAGCGCTGTTCACGCCCGGTGGACCGGCAAGCACTCTGGGGACGCCCTCCAGCAGTTGGATTCTGCCGTCGAACGTTCGTGTACGAACCATGTCGAGCGCGACGTCGGGATAACCGTCGTAGATGCGTTCCGCGCCGGTGGCACCGGTGATCACGGGAAAGACGACCACCCGGAAACGGTCTACAAGACCCGCCTTGAGCAGCGACCGGCACAGGCTGATGCTGCCGAGCGTGCTGAGGATGCCGGAGCCTTCCTCCTTCATCGCCCGGACCGCCTGCACGGCGTCGCCGCGCACGAGGGTCGTGTTGGCCCACGTGAGAGGCTCCTCGAGCGAGGCTGAGAACACCACCTTCGGCGTTCGCGTGAGCTCGTCGACGCTGGCCTCCTCCTCGGCCTCCATCTCGGCGGTTCCTGGCGGCGGAGAGCCGCTGGCAAAGCTGGACATCAGCCGGTACGTGTTCGCGCCCATCAGGTACGTCACCGGTGGTTGCTCGCTGACCCAGGCGAGGTACTCCGGCCCTTCGAGACCCCACCAGCCGGGCCAGCCCTCCCCCGACGCGTAGCCGTCCAGGGTGGTGCCGAGGTCGATCATGAGCTCTCTCATCGTGTTCCTCCTCGAGCGATGGATTGGACGTCGGATGATATTGGCGTCAGAACGTGATTGGTTACCAGTTTCATGGTTCTTCCTTT
>JACRBK010000685.1 GCA_016234525.1 Chloroflexota bacterium | reverse complement strand
TAAGGGAAAAATCTATAGTCAGCCCTGAGCAGCACACATCTCACAATTTTGTGCGGCCTGGGGGTTTTGGTGGCGATGCCCACACGCACAAACATAACCAATCAGGCGCGCGGGGTTTCCAACAACTAGCCCATAATCAGGCACATCATGCGTGACCACACTGCCTGCCCCCACCATCGCCCAACGCCCAATCGTGACTTTACAGATGATGGTTGCGTTGGCCCCAATCGACGCCCCCTGACAGACTTGGGTGGGCGTTATGTGCCAATCATCCGCAGTTTTAAGGGTCATATCCGGGTTGACAGCGCGCGGAAACAAGTCGTTGGTAAAACAGGCATAAGGTCCAACAAAGACCCCATCTTCCAACGTTACGCCCTCATAAACCGAAACATAGTTTTGAATTTTGACGTGATTTCCAATCTGAACTCGCGCATCAATATAGACCCCCCGCCCCAGGATGCATCCTTCTCCAATGTGCGCATCCCGCCGAATATGAACCAGATGCCAGACCCTGGTATCTTTACCAATAACCACCCCAGGTTCTATTTCGGCGCTTGGATGAATAAACATAGGGATCCTTATCAAAAAGAATACTAACGAGCACAATTTGCTTCCTTATCAAAATATGCTACAGTTTGTCCTGATCATTCAATAGTACTAATAGAATAGCCCCTACACCAAACGTAAACTAATGAGAGTTTCAGTAGTTATTCCCGCTTTTAATGAAGCCAAGGGTGTTGCGCAGACTACCGCAAACCTACTTTTGGTCTTAAATGTATTACAGAACTCCTATAAAACCGAGATAATTTTTGTGGATGACGGCAGCACTGACGATACCAGGCCCCTGTTGCAGTCGGCGTGGAACGGGGATGAGACCGTCAAGATTGTGGCCCATGAGCAAAATCGCGGCCTGGGGGCTGCCCTTCGAACCGGCTTTTCATATGCAACAGGTGATATTGTTGTCACGACTGATTTTGATGGCACTTATGCGTTCGAACTCATTCCTACCATCGTTGAACAACTCGTCCGAGATGAAGTTGATATTGTCACCGCTTCGCCCTATCACCCGGCGGGACATGTTGAAGGGGTTCCAAAGTACCGTCTGATGTTTAGTTATGGGGCCTCCCTGCTCTACCGTCTGCTGGTAAAGTGGCAGGTGCATACCTGGACGGCCCTCTTCCGTGCGTACCGGCGGCCCGTGATCGAACACGTTCAGTTTGAGAGTAATGGTTTTCTGGCTGGAACAGAACTGCTGGTTTACGCGCTTCAAGCGGGTTATACCGTTTCAGAATTTCCCGCGACACTCAAAACACGCTCCTTCGGGCAATCGAACATCAAAATCGCGCGGGTGACTCGATCCCATTTGATATTTCAGCTAAAGATCCTACGGCGGCGCTTGAAAAACCTCTTCCAGCGGCCCAGCCCTTAGAAAGAAAACAGTATGTCTGCCTTTCTTTTTATTGCACTCAGTACGCTGTTTGGCGTCTGTGGACAATTAGCGCTCAAACAGGGCATGACTCGCCTCTCAGCCACCTTTTCGGGATCGGGGGCAAGTCTGGCCCTCCTGTCGCAGATGGCACGCTCGATCTGGGTCGTCGGAGGATTGGCAGGTTATGGAACCGGTGTATTATTTTGGTTAGCGGCGCTCTCCCGCCTGGATGCGAGTTACCTCTACCCGTTCGCCAGCCTGAGTTATGTAGGCATCGTCATCGGTTCGTATTTCTGGTTTAAAGAAAAGATCAACCGCACCCGCCTGATCGGGATCGCCATTGTCATTTTGGGTGTGTTATTCACGAGCTTGAGCTAAGCTTATGCCAGATGTTCAGCCAAAACAGATCGCGATCATCGGCGGGGGAATCCTGGGGATCACCCTGGCCTATAAACTTTCACAGGCTGGACAGCGAGTAACGCTCTACGAGCGCGGTAATCAATTGGGCGGGCTGGCGAGTTATATGCTGTATGATGGTGTGCGGATTGACCGTTTTTACCACACCATTCTCAGCAGCGATATGTCGATGCAGACGCTCATTCAAGAAAGCGGTGTGGCCGACCGGCTGCACTTCACGGCCACCCGGCAAGGGTTTTATGACAACGGTCAGATCTACCCTTTTAGTTCCCCAATGGACTTTCTGCGATTCCCGCCGCTGACTTTGTTCCAGCGTTTCCGGTTGGGGCTGCAAATCATTTACGCCCAGTTTGAACGCGATGCGACCAGGATGGATGTTACCCCGGTTAAAGACTGGCTGGTAAAGATCAGCGGGCAGGGTGTGTATACGAAAGTCTGGAAGCCGCTGCTGCGCGCCAAGTTTGACAGCGAAGCCGTCGATGTTCCAGCCACCTACATCTGGGCGCGGCTGCGGCGTATGATGGGGACTCGCCAGGGAGTCACCTCTAAAGAGATGATGTGTTACCTGGAAAATGGTTATTACACGTTGATCGAAGCGCTGGCAGCCTGCTGCGAAAAAAACGGTGTCACGATCCATCTGGAGACAGCCATTCAGGAAATCGTGATCGACCCAAACGGGCGCGCTGCCGGAATTCGCACGGCTGAGGGAGTCACTCCCTTTGATGCGATCATCAGCACGCTGCAATCCCCTTTGTTGGCTCAGTTGATTCCGGGTGCGCCGCAACCCTATGTCGAACAACTTCAAAGGCAGGAATACCTGGGGGTGCTCTGTCCGCTGCTGATCATGAAACGCTCGATTATTCCGTATTATGTGCTCAACATCACTGACGAGACGATTCCCTTCACCGCCGTGGTTGAAACCACCAATTTGATCGATCCCCGCCATGTCAAAAATCACCATCTCGTCTATCTGCCGAAATACCTCGCGCCGGGCAGCGAATTAGCCCAATGGCCGGATGATCAAGTAAAAAGTGAATGGTTGAAGCACCTTAAACGAATGTTCCCCAATTTTAGCGAAGCCGATATCACCGATTTTTGGGTGCAGCGCGCGCGTTATGTCGAGCCACTGCGTCCTATCAACACAACCGATCAGATTCCAACGGTCAAAACGCCGGTTGAACGCCTTTATATTGCCAATACGGCGATGGTTTATCCCGAACTGAACAACGGCGAATCCGGTACACGGCTGGCAGTCCGTGTTGCAGATCAGGTCTTGGCGGACGGGAAAACCTGGGAATCCTCCACTACGAACCTTTTATCCTGAACAGCCATCTGGGGAGCACTGGTACAGGTGACAGTCAAAGCTCAAACCGAATCCACTCCGAATCAACAGGCGCTGCTGGCTTCTCGCTGGAAAAACACCGGCCAAACCATGTTATTCCTGTTGTTTTTTGGGCTGATCTTCATGTATCGCCTGGACCAGTATCCGGCACCCTGGCACGACGAAGCGCAGTATTTGCATGTCGCCAAAAATTACGCCGAAAACGGCGTGTATGCCGATTACAGCAGCGAGGGTAACCGTTACACCGGCCCGATCATCAGCTTGGGCCCTACGGTGCTGCTGCCGGTCGCCCTGCTCTACAAGGTTTTCGGAGTGAGCATCTTGGCGGCACGGCTGGTTATATCGGCTTATGCCTTGTTGACACTGATCGCCCTCTACCGGCTGGCGGCTCTCTTTGGGGGGCAGCGATTCGCGTGGCTGACGCTGGGGGTTACCGTTTTCAATTTTGGTCTGAATCTGCCCTACTATGCCCGAAATGTGATGGGGGAAGTTCCCGCATTGGGCTTTACCTTTGCCGCCTTATGGTTATGGCTGCGGTCAAACAAGTGCCACTCCGTTTCGCTGATCCTCGTGGGCCTGTTGTTTGGAATGGCCTGTGTCACCAAAAACCAATATGCTATCTTTATCTGCCCCAGTCTGGTATTGGCCTGGGTTTTGGACCTCGCGTCGTACCGGCGGCGCGGATCGTGGCAGTTTATTCTGCCGGGCATCATTACGGGGGCGGTGTATTTGCTGTGGACGGTCTACATTCTCTATGGTCACGATGCCTCGGTGCGCGATGTCTCAGCCGATCTTGACGTGCTGCGCAGCGCCCAATCGGGCAGCTTTTTTTTGATGGATGTTAAACGTTTTGCCGAAAATCTCTCCTATCTGGCGGACACGACGACCTATGGCGGTTTTTTTCTGGTCATTGTGCTCTATGGTCTGTACTTGAGTCTGAAACGTGATGAAACCGGGCAGCGGTGGGGACTGCTCACCTCGTTTTTGCTGGTCAGTCTGGTGGTATTCGTCACCTCAGCGGGATGGAAACGTTTTGC